>DAOTXP010000225.1:0-1707 GCA_034435275.1 Anaerolineales bacterium
TTGCGCGTAAATTGCCCTTTCGCTCGTCTGAAGGGGCAATTTCATTTCACAAAGGAGACCCCATCCCAATGAGTACGACTTTTATGACTTCGCCTAAGTTGATGTTCACGTCCGAGTCCGTGACGGAAGGCCACCCCGACAAGATCTGCGATCAAATCTCGGACGCCGTGCTGGACGCCTGTCTCGAGCAGGATCCCCGCTCGCGCGTGGCCTGCGAGACCGCCGCCAAGACCGGTTACGTGATGCTGCTGGGCGAGATCACCACCAACGCTGTCTTCAATTATGACGACCTGGCCCGCAAAGTCATCAACGAGATCGGATATGATTCGAGCGAGAAAGGTCTCGACGGCAATTCGTGCGGTGTGCTGGTAGCCATCGCCAAACAATCGGGCGACATCGCCATGGGCGTGGACCACGCGCTCGAAACGCGCGGCCACGAAATGTCCGACGCGGAAGTGGACTCCATCGGCGCGGGTGACCAGGGCATGATGTTCGGGTACGCCTGCAACGAGACACCCACTCTGCTCCCCATGCCCATCTACCTGGCGCACAAACTGGCCCGCCGTCTCTCCGAACTGCGCAAGGACGGCACCCTGCCCTGGCTGAGACCCGACGGCAAGAGCCAGGTGACTGTGGAATATTCCAAAGGAAAACCGAAACGCATTGACACCGTGCTGATTTCCACACAGCATTCCCCGCACATTTCCCACGCGGATATTCGCGAGCAGATCACGGAACATATCATCCTGCCGAGCATGCCCGACGGCATGGTGGATAAGGATCTGAAGATCTTCGTCAACCCGACCGGGCGCTTCGTCATCGGCGGACCGCAGGGCGACGCGGGCGTGACCGGACGTAAGATCATCGTGGATACCTATGGCGGCATGGGCCGTCACGGCGGCGGCGCGTTCAGCGGCAAAGACCCGACGAAGGTGGATCGCTCCGCGGCCTACGCGGCGCGCTACGCGGCCAAGAACGTTGTGGCCGCGGGTCTGGCGGACCGCGTCGAGATTCAGGTGGCGTACGCCATCGGCGTGGCGCATCCGCTCTCGGTCAATGTGGAGACATTCGGCACAGGAAAGATCGCGGACGACAAGATCACCGCATTGATCAACGAGCACTTCGACCTGCGCCCCGGCGCCATCATCCGTGACCTGAATCTGCGCCGTCCCATCTACCGCAAGACGGCCGCCTACGGCCACTTCGGCCGCGACGATATCGAGTTCCCTTGGGAGCGCACGGATAAAGCCGCCGCGTTGAAGAAAGCCGCGGGCCTCTGAAATATACAGAATAGTTTCGATAAACATTCAGGCGGCAGTTGGACTGCCGCCTGAATGTATTCCGCGATGAGGCTGTTCGTTACGGTGTGGTGAAACTGAAAACGGTGGGCCACGCGCTCGGATCGTCCGGACCGTTGACCCTCACCCGCCAGCAGGTTGGAGGGGGGAACATAGGTGGAGAATGTCGCATTCTTGCTGAACACCAGGCTGGAGAAGTTGCTGTTGCGCGAAACCTGGATCGTGTAGCGGGTGGCGCCCGGCGTGGGCCGACCGAAGGTCTCGCCTGCCTTACGGCCTCTCCAACCCATGCGCCTCCAACAATTCCTGATTATCCAAAATCTCAATCGTCCGGCCGTCGGCCACGATCTGGCCCTCGTCCATCACGATTGTGCGCGGGAAGAGTTCCTTCACCATCAACATATCGTGC
>DAOTXP010000226.1:0-1528 GCA_034435275.1 Anaerolineales bacterium
AATCAATGATCCGCGTATTCCGCGCTCGCCTGCACTTAGCTCGTTGAAGTGCCAGCGTTCTAAAACCAGACTTAATTTAGTACGAAACACGCCTAGTGACCGATGGCTTGTTACAGCCCCAGCCTTCCTCGCATTTCCTCCACGGCGGATTTGGCGGCCTCCAAGCCCATGCCCGTTTTTTCGCGGTAGAGTTTGACGGCTTCGACCATGTTGTTCGACCTCAATGCCGCGATGACTTTTGGATCATCGTTCGCGTTGATGTTTTCTACAAAGGTGAGATTCAGGTGCTGGTAAAGTTGGTTCACCTGAGCCTCCAGTCTGTAGATGCGCTGCTTGAGAGCGGCAATATCCTGTTGTTCAACCGTTGACATGTTCTGCCTCCACTAAAAGATTTTCGTGGATTATAGCCGCGGGCGCGGACGCGTGTATCGTGCGGAGGTACTGTGCGAAAGAACTCGGGCTACGCCGTAGCCGAGTTTGGTGGGCTCGGCCGATGCGCCCACAACGACCACGCCGCGAGGAGAGAAGAAGGGGAGGATGGCATCGGATACATTCATAATAGCCTCTCCTCAATAACGGTGGTCGAGTAGTCCTGAGTGAAGGGTTGAGTAGCCGCGAAGCGGCATATCGAAACCCGAAGTCGAGGGACGTATCGGGACCACAAATCGCTTATCTTTCACAGAGTATAATTCATCCAATGCCCTCCCGCCCCTCCTTCCGTCCCTACCTGCTCCAGACCCTGATTCTCCTCCTGCTCGGCTGGGGCGGATTATTCCTCATCATCGTGTATACCGAACCCACCGTCTGGCCGCGCTGGGGCTTTTTCGCCCTCTGGTCCATTGGCCTCACTGCCCTCGCCCTGCCTGTCCATTATTTTCTCAGCGTGCGCTTTCCATCGGGAAATCCGCTGCCGCCGCAGACCCTTGTCCGCCAGTCGCTTTGGGCGGGCATCTACGGCGCGACCTTGGCCTGGCTGCAACTCGCCCGCCTCAATTCCATCTACACCGTGCTCGGATTGCTGGGCGGCTTCTACGCCATCGAATATCTGATCGGACTGCGCGAGCGCGCCCAATGGCACGCCCCCGAGATCGACAATGACTGACCTGCGTTCGCTCCCCTCGGTTGAACAGTTGATGCAGATGCCGCGCGCCGCGGATTTGACTGATTCCTACGGACGCCCGTTGACCCTGCAAGCCGTGCGCGTCTCTCTCGACGAGGTGCGGGCCGCCATCAAATCGGGCGCGGGCTCGCTCCCCGAGCGCGCCGCGTTGATCGCCCGCGCTGAATCTCTGCTGGCCGAATGGACGCGTCCCAGCCTGCACCCCGTCATCAACGCCACGGGCGTGATCCTACACACGAACCTCGGCCGCGCTCCGCTTTCCAAAGCGGCCCTCGCCGCCATGGACTCGGTCTCGCGCGGCTATTCCAATCTCGAATACGATCTTGAAAAGGGCCGGCGCGGCTCGCGGCTGATCCATGCCGAAGCCGTCCTGCAAAAACTGACGGGCGCCGAGTCCGCGCTGGTGGT
>DAOTXP010000227.1:0-31206 GCA_034435275.1 Anaerolineales bacterium
CCAAAATAGGAGATGTTATCCATGTGAGGCACATTCGTCTCAGTAATGAGATGGACGTGCGGCGCGACCTCGTCTAACGCGGCGCGCAGGAATTGGACAACGGCGTGTGTTTGAGGCAGGTGAAGACAGGCTGTGCCGATTTCCTTCCAGAGGTAAGCAATCGCATCGAGACGGATGAAGTCTGCGCCGCGTTCGGCATAAAGCAGTACGATATCGAGAACTTCAAGCAGGACTTCGGGGTTTTTGAAGTTGAGGTCAATTTGGTCGGCGCTGAAGGTCGTCCACACTTTTTTCTTGCCTGAGGGAGTTTGAAACGATGTGAGCAACGGCAGCGCCCGCGGACGCACCACCTGCGAAAGATTCGGTTCGCCGACGATGGTGATGAAGTAATCGCGGTAGCGCGGGTCGTCTTGCAGAAATTTTTGAAACCACTCGCTTTGCGACGAGATGTGATTGATCACCGCGTCGAACATCAGACGGAAATTTCCCATCGCGGAAATATCGTCCCAATCGCCGAGCGCGGGATCAATTTGACGATAGTCCACGACCGAGAAACCGTCGTCGGAGGTCCACGGGTAGAAAGGGAGGATGTGAATCCCGCTGACAATACCGGTTAGATATTCGTCGCAAAACTTCTTGAGGGTCTGCAGTGGTTTCTCGTTCGGCGCTTGAACCTGATCGCCATAAGTAATGAGAATCGAGTCGCGCTGGCTGAGTCCGCCGTCCCGCGGCGGGATGCGGATGCGATGTTCCGACAGAATCGAGTGGACTCGATCCAGCAGTGGCGATGCTTGATCTTCTCCGTATAAGAAGGCGAGGCGGCGCAATACAATGTTTGACATGGTTGATTGATTCGATTCATTCCCCCCTTGTGGATGATTCCATTCCTAAATTTTTATACCACAGAATTTTCGGCTTGAGATTAATTCCCCAGGCAATTTGGGTAACACAGGGTTATGGATTCACAGACACAACACAAGGCTTCTCATCTTTAACATTGACACTTTCTCCATTGACAAACGTCACCACAGTTTCGTCCATGCCGCGCGCGATGGTCACGCCTCTGTATGCGAGCGTTACAGGCCAGGGGAACGGATTCCTGCCTTCCAGTTTCACTCGCGTCGAAGAGAGAAGAGTCACACCCAGCGTCTGCATGAACAGACCCACCGGCGCGAGCCCCTGCAACGAGTTACGCTCTCCCAGCCCGGCGCCGGTCTCGGCATGATAACGCTGGTAGAAGGCGCGGTTCTTTTTCAAGTTCTGGATGACACCCGCCATCAAATGCGCGACAAGACGGGCAGCCTCCGTGCGGAATCCGTAGGCGAGCAGTCCCTCGCCGATCAGATGATTCCACGGAAGAGATACGCCCAGGCAAACGGGGTCAGCCGCCGGGTCCGGGCAGGAAGCGCAGGCTGGAATCCCAAACGGGCGGTCAAAACGTTCGGCGTCGAGCAGGGAGCGGCCGATCATGGTTTGCGCGCGCTGGGGGTCCGGGATACCGGCCCAGAGCGGCAGGAACAGGGTGTGATCCTCGCCGGTCAAATCCACCGAACGCACGATCACTTTGTCTTTCGGGGACAGCCCGCGCACCTCCACGCGACCGAGCCGCTCGTAGACGCGCGCGCTGGTGGCGACCAGCCCGCCGCTCCGCCACTGGAATTGTTCGGCGGTGAGGGTCTCAACTGCTTCCTCCGCGGCCAGTTCGGCAATGCGGATTTCGGGTCGCGTCGCCGCGGGACTTTGGGTCTGGATCTCGATCAACAGACGCACCGGCTGTTCGAACGTCAACTTCGGCTTGAGGGCGCGGTTGCCTTTTCCCTTTGCCAGCACCTCGCCCGGCAGACTGAGACCGGTAAGCAGGTCGCGGTATTGATACAGACCCCGGCGCGCGTTCCAGCCCGCCTCGACGGCCTGGCGCAGACGTTCGGCCTGCTCCCGCACGAGCGTCATTTCATCGGCGCGGCCGAGACGCGCGGCGATGTCAAGCAGGGACTGCGCCTCGCGATACAACATGGCGAACAGGCCGGGGTGATCCACCGCGGCGATATCCGCGCCCTGCGACCAGGGATTCCAAACATCGAAGAGCGGGTTGTCCTCGAAGCCGGTCTGCAGGAGATGATCCCATTCAGGCAGGCCATTGTGGTCGCGGTCGTGCTCTGGCGAGAACCAGGCCCAGAAAAAGGATAATAACTTTGGAAGGAGTTCCGCCAGTTTGGGATCGTACGCGTTGCGCGCGAGACCTGCGAGCAGGGGAGCGGCCAGCATCTTGCTGCGTTGACCGGCCAGGCCAGGGTGATTATCTATAAAACCGTGTTCGGTTTGGGTGGAGAGGAAATTATCCAGCAGGCCGCGCGTCAAGTGCGGCGCGCCGGGCAGGAGGCTGGTCAAATAATAGGCATCCAATGGCGGCTGTCCGCCCCAGCCGAGAGGGTGGTCACTGCCATCGCCTTTATGGGAAAACCCGTGATCGGGCTGGCGCGCGGAGACAAACGATGGATTGGGTAAATGCCCGCTCGCCGGGAAGAACAGCCCTGCCGCGGCGGTCTGGCTGAAGGCAAAGGCCGCGTCCCAGTTGGGATCGCCGGTGCGGACGTCCACAAAATCGGATTCGGCCATGCGCTCAATGCGCGTCCGTTCCGCCTCCCAGGGCCGCGCTGCCGTGCGGCGCGCCAGATCGAACGAGGCTTCGGGCGCGGACAGCGCGGCCTGCACCCAGGTGATCTTGTGGGACGCGCCGGGGGCGAGATTCACTTCCAACATGAGCGAGGAGAACGGCCCGGGGCCGGGCAGCGGGCCGCCGGTCATGAAAAGAAGCGGGGCGAGGTTGCCGGTCCGCCCGGCCAGCACGTGTACCATCTGCATCTGCGCCGCAGCCATCGCCTGCCCATCCAGGGGAACGAGCACGGCGCACATTTCAAAACGGACACGGCGCGGCGCGGCGGCAAGGTTCGTCAGCGTGCACCGCCCAGCCACGACTTGGGACTGGGGAACCCAATATTCGGCTGTAACGTCCAGAGACTCGAATGGAGCAAATTCGAAATGCAGGAAGTTCGGATAGAACCGTTTCAGGCGCGGCGGCGCAAAAAATTTCGCCGGGTCGGTGAGGTTGTGTTTGCCCTCGGTAAAACGCGGGAACAGGCGCATCGAGCGCGCCCGCAGGCCGAACGTCGTGCGCAGTGAGAACGCTGGCGGTTCGCCGGAGCCGGGCTCGAGTTCCCAGATGTGATCGTTCACATAGTCCGCCGCGCCTGTGCGCGCGTCCGCGGCGATGGTCAGAAAGAGCGGATCGCCCGCCCGAAGGGCCCAGTCACGCATGTGGCTATTGTACGGGCAGATGGGCAGGGGGTCAAAGGGTATAATTGAATCGCATCGTCAAAGGAGAAAACCATGCCACTACCCGCCGCACACGGAATGTATTTCGAAGAATTCGAGGTTGGTCAAA
The DNA here is from genome assembly GCA_034435275.1 of Anaerolineales bacterium. Taxonomy (GTDB): domain Bacteria; phylum Chloroflexota; class Anaerolineae; order Anaerolineales; family Villigracilaceae; genus JBFMCC01. The sequence goes on from DAOTXP010000227.1 coordinate 3,443, forward strand.
AAATTGTTTCCGCCGCGCGCACGGTGACGGAAAGCGACATCGTCACGTTCGCCGGGCTTTCGGGAGATTACAACCAGATCCACACCGACGCCGAATTCGGCAAAGGCACGCCCTTCGGTCAGCGCATCGCTCACGGCCTGCTCGGGCTTTCGATTGCCTCCGGGCTGGCCATGCGCACCGGCCTGCTGGAAAAAACCGTGATGGCCTTCCGCGAGATCGCCGAGTGGAAGTTCGTCAAGCCGATCTTCATCGGCGACACGATTCATGTCGAAATGGAGATTACCGAGACGAAGGCCCTGCCGCGCCTCGGCGGCGGTTCCGTGACCCTCGCGCTGGATGTCAGGAACCAGCGCGGCGAGACTGCCATGAAAGGCGCGTGGGTTGTGCTGGTAATGTCGAAGCCGCAATAAGGAAACCATGACCGAACACGACGACGAGATCCGCCGACTGATCAAATCCGAAGAAGAGACCCAGGCCGACCTGCCGCGGGAGCAAATGCCGACCTCGAAGCGGGCGCGCGTTTACCAATCGGATCCCGTCTCGCGCCCCGCCCTCGACGAGAACAACATGCCCCTGCCCCGCCGCGTGGACGAACTCGACACAGGCGGCACGCGCGTGACCCGCGCCGCGTACGAGCCGGTCACTACCGGGCGGCGGAAAGCTGCGGCGCGTTACGCGGCCGTGCGCGGTAATGGAAAGCGTCCGGTCAATTGGCGGCGCGTGCTCGGCTGCACGCTCTACGCGTTGATCGGGCTGGTATTCATTGCAGTCATCCTTGCGCTGATCGGCGGCTCGATTGCCATCTACAGTTATTATTCGATTGCGCGCACCCTGCCCGACATCGAGGATTTGCAGGCGCGCGCCTCCCAGTTCGAGACGACGCGTATTCTTGACCGAAATGGAAACCTGCTCTACGAGATCATTGACCCGAACGCCGGGCGGCGTACTTATGTTCCGCTCGAAAACATTTCACCGTATCTGATCGCGGCTACGATTGCCACCGAGGATAAGGAATTTTACGAGCACCCCGGCTTCGACCCCCTCGCGCTGATCCGCGCCTTGTGGCAGAACTATCAAAGCGGAGGCATCGTCTCCGGCGCCTCGACCATCACCCAGCAACTGGCGCGCGCCCTCCTGCTCTCACCGGAGGAACGCGCCGAGCGGACTTACCTGCGAAAAGCGCGCGAGATCATCCTCGCGGCCGAAATTACGCGCCGATATTCCAAAGATGAAATACTCGAACTGTACCTAAATGAAATTTATTATGGCAATCTGGCCTACGGCATCGAAGCCGCGGCCGAGACCTATTTCCATACCACCGCCGACAAACTGACTCTAGCCCAGTCCGCTTTTCTGGCCGGCCTGCCGCAATCCCCATCGGTCTATGACATTTTTACCAATCCCGAGGCTACACACGCGCGCAGTGAACAGGTGCTGGTGTTAATGTTCACCCTCAGCCAGGAAAAGGGTTGCATCCAAGTCAGCAACAGCCCCGCGCCGGTCTGCGTGGATGTGCAGTCCACGCTGGCGGCGGCGGACGAGATCCGCGCCTTCACCTTCCAGCCGCCCGATTTCGACGCGCGCTACCCGCACTGGGTCAATTATGTCCGCAGTCTATTGGAAGAACAATACGACGCGCAGACCATCTACCGCTCCGGCTTTACCATTTATACAACACTCGATCCCGTTTTGCAGGATGAAGCGCAGCGCATCGTGACCGAACAGGTTGCCACACTGGTGGATAAGAATGCCAGCAACGGCGCGCTGGTCGCCATCCGGCCTGCGACCGGTGAGATCCTTGCCATGGTCGGCTCGGCGGACTTTTACAACGCGGCCATCTCCGGACAAGTCAACATGGCCGACAGTCCCACGCGTCAGCCGGGCTCTTCGATCAAGCCCATTAACTATGTGGCCGCCTTCGAGAAGGGCTGGACACCCGCGACCCTGATCTGGGACGTGCCCACCGATTTCCCCGACATCGCCAACCCGCCCTACCAGCCGGTCAATTACGATGGCAAATTCCACGGCGCGGTGACCGTCCGCACGGCGCTGGCGAATTCATACAATGTCCCGGCTGTGAAAACGCTCGAGTTCGTCGGCATTTACGACGATCCAAACACAGCCGAAAAAGAGGGCATGATCGCCATGGCCGAACGGCTGGGGATCAGAAGTTTCACTCGCAACGACTACGGCTACTCGCTCACGCTCGGCGGCGGCGATGTCAGCCTGCTGGACATGACGGCCGCGTACTCCGTCTTTGCCAACGGCGGCAAAAAGGTCCCGCCTGTGGCGATTTTGAAGATCACCGACTTTCAGGGCAACGTCGTCTATCAATACCAGCCGCCCGCAGGCGAACAGGTCATCCGCGCCGAGCACGCTTTCCTCATCTCGTCCATCCTGTCCGATAACCAGGCGCGCGCGCCCATGTTCGGGACAAACTCGATCCTGAACCTGCCCTTCCCGGTCGCGGCCAAGACCGGCACCACCAACGACTTTCGCGATAATTGGACCATGGGTTACACTCCCGACCTGACCGTCGGCGTTTGGGTTGGCAACGCGGACTACACTCCGATGGTCAACACGACCGGATTGACCGGCGCCGCGCCCATCTGGTCGCAGTTCATGCTGTTCGCCGAACCGCTGATCAGCAACGGCAATCCCTCTCCGTTCATCCCGCCGCCCGGCATTGTCGAAAAGATCATCTGCGTCACGTCCGGCACGGAGCCCTCGCAATGGTGCCGCGGCGGTCAGCGCACCGAATACTTCGCCAGCGACCAGCCGCCCCTGCCCGCCAGCCAGGACCTGTTCCGCAAGATCAAAATTGACACGTGGACTCTGCTCGAGGCCTCCGACGCCTGCAAGGATTTCACGGAGGAGGCCACCGTCTTGCGCGTCACCGATCCATGGGCGCGTAAATGGCTGGATACCGGCGCGGGCCGCGACTGGCTCGAAGCACACGACCTGCCGCGCAATTCGATCTATGCCCCTGAACGCGAATGCCGCGCCGATGACCCGCGTCCGCTCATCGAATTCTCCAACCCAAAAGACGGGCAGACCGTTACCGATTCACTCCTGGACATCAGTGGAATCGCTGATGCGACCGGCGGATTCCGCTCGTGGGTGCTCGAATACCAAAACGAAAACGGCAACTGGAAGGTGATCGCCGAAGGCAACAACCCGGCGAGAGGCAAACTTACCACATGGGATGTCAGCGGAATGAATGGATCCGTGACACTGCGCCTGACCATCCGAGGCACCAATGACGCTCACGCGGCGCGCACCATTACAATCAAGATCCAACTTCCCATTCCACCCACAGCCATCCCGCCCACGGCCACCGACACGCCCGTTCCCACCATCGTCCCGCCCACTGATAGTCCCACCCATACCCCCACGCCCGAACCAACCTTGACTCCCACTCCCATCCCGCCGACGAATACGGAAGTCCCCTCGCCAACCCTCGGGCCATGAAAAACCTCCGGTGAAATATGCGCCTCGAAGACCTGAACTGGATGGATGTCGAAAAATACCTCGAACGGGACGACCGCCTCATGCTCGTGCTGGGCGCCTGTGAGCAGCACGCCTATCTCAGCCTGCTAACGGACATTAAAATCCCGCTCGCACTGGCTGACGCCGCCAGCCAACAGTCCGGGGTGCTGGTCGCGCCGCCGCTCAACTTCGGCTTTTCGCATTATTTCCTGTCCTATCCCGGCACGCTCAGCCTGCGTGTGCCCACCCTGATCTCGGCAGTAGAAGACATTGTCCGCTCAGCTTACAAAAGCGGATTCCGCCGCCTCCTCATCCTGAACGGACACGGCGGCAACACCCCGGTCAACGATCATTTGAATGACGTGATCAACGACATGACCGGCGCACACATTCGCTGGTATCAGTGGTGGGACTCGCACAGCGTCGAGGCGGTGGCAGTCAAACACAACCTGAGGCCGGCCCACGCCAACTGGCTGGAGGCTTTCTCGTTCACCATCGTGAGCGACTTGCCCGAGGAGGACAAGACCCCGCCTCACGTCCCGAGTTCGATCCTGAGCGCCGAGGAGACGCGCCGGGTCTACGGCGACGGGTCCTTCGGCGGGAAATACCGCACTGCTGACGGAATCATGCACGAGGTCTTCCAGGCCGCGCTCGAGGATGTTTTGCAATTGCTCAAGTTTGAATAGTCGAAGTATTCCAAATCCGCAAAATGCCCCTTGACGCGCGCGCCTCGAATCCATATAATTACCCCCGTTGGATTGTATAATAACCGAGCAAAACACCGCAAGCGCTTGAGAGAATGCTCTCGGAGCGCTTGCCTTTGTTTGTCTCTTGTGCGCTCCAATTGACGACGCGCAGAGACGCGCTCAGACCTCATTATATTTTTGAACGAGGAGAGGATCGAGTGGAAACCAAGGGATTGACTGCGCTCCGCATCAGCCTGGCATCGCCCGCCACGATCATGTCATGGTCTTACGGCGAAGTTCTTAAACCCGAAACCATTAACTACCGCCGCCTGCGCCCGGAAAAAGACGGGTTGTTCTGCGAGGCCATCTTCGGCCCCACCCGCGACTGGCAGTGCTATTGCGGCAAATACAAGAATCCTCGTTACAAAGGCATCATCTGCGACAAATGCGGCGTGGAAGTGACCCGCGCCGCCGTCCGCCGCGAGCGCATGGGACACATCTCGCTCGCCACGCCGGTGGCACACATCTGGTATACGCGGCGCATCCCATCATTTCTCGGTCAACTGCTGGACATCTCGCGCCGCAACCTGGACCGCGTGTTGTACTTTGCCCAATACATCGTTACCTACGTGGACGAGGAAGCCCGCCAGAAGGCGCTCAAGCGCCTCGAGGACGAAATCTCGGTCTCTGAACGCGAACAGGCTGCGGACATCAATTCCAAGATTGCGGAAATCAAGACCGCCCGCGATCACAAGATCGCAGAACTGAATCAGCGCCGCACGGACCTCGAACAGGGCTATGACGAACAGGTCGCCGCGCAACTCGAGCCGATCATCAAAGAAGGCCAGCGGTTGGAGAAACTGCTCACCGAGCAGACCGGCAAAGTCACTAAGAAGGCCATCGTCTTCGGCGTGAGCGGCGACACGCTGGTCGAAGCGGGCGGGACGGTGTCCGCGTCACAGATCGGCAAAGTCCAGAAGATCGTCGCGAAGAGACTGGAAGCGCTGGAGAACGAACTGAAAGACAAGCGGGTGCGCGAACTCGAAGAGATCAAAACAGAAATTGCCCGCATCAAGGCCGAAGCTGATCAGCAGATGGACGCCCTGCGCAACGAACTGGAGGACCAGTCGTCTGCTTCGCAGGGACAAAACTCGCGCATGCGCGACGAACTGCTCGAACTGCGCCCGTTCACCTTTATCAGCGAAATCCGCTATCGCGAATTGAAGTCGCGTTGGGGACAGGTGTTCCGCGCCGACATGGGTGCGGAGGCATTCTACGATATCCTCAGCCGCCTCGACCTCGATAAACTCGCCGAGGAGTTGTGGAAGGAAGTCCGCACCACCAAGTCCAAGCAGAAGCGCAAGAAGGCCACCACGCGCCTGAAAGTGGTGGAAGCCTTCCGCCGCTCGGGCAACCGCCCCGAATGGATGGTGTTGACCATCCTGCCGGTCATCCCTCCGGACCTGCGCCCGATGGTGCAATTGGACGGTGGCCGTTTCGCTACCTCCGACCTGAACGATCTGTACCGCCGCGTCATCAACCGCAACAACCGCCTGAAGAGACTGCTCGAACTCGGTGCACCGGATGTCATCATCCGCAACGAGAAGCGCATGTTGCAGGAGGCGGTGGACAGCCTCATTGACAACAGTCAGCGCGGCAAGGCGCTCTCGCGCCGCGGCCGCCGCGAACTCAAATCGTTGAGCGACATGCTCAAAGGCAAGAAGGGACGCTTCCGCCGCAACCTGCTGGGCAAGCGCGTGGATTACTCCGGACGCTCCGTGATCGTGGTGGGGCCGCAGTTGAAACTGTATCAGTGCGGCCTGCCCAAGAGCATGGCGCTGGAACTGTTCCGCCCATTCGTGATTGCCCGCCTCGTGCAGAATAATTACGCCGCGAACGTCAAGGGGGCGCGCCGCCTCATCGAGCGCAACCGCCCCGAGGTCTGGGAGGCGCTCGAGGAAGCGATCAAGGAACGTCCCGTCCTGTTGAACCGCGCGCCGACTCTGCACCGCCTCGGCATCCAGGCCTTCGAGCCGATCCTCATCGAGGGCTCGGCGATTCAACTGCATCCGCTCGTGACGACTGCTTTCAACGCGGATTTCGACGGCGACCAGATGGCCGTGCACGTGCCGCTTTCGATGAAGGCAGTGAATGAGGCGCGCGACCTGATGCTGTCCTCCAAGAACCTGCTCAAGCCCGCCGACGGCGAGCCGATCATCAGCCCGTCGAAGGACATGGTGCTGGGCGTGTATTATCTGACCATGCCACACAAGGACGCCCATCGCGGCGACGGGCGCGCCTTCGCCGACATGGACGAAGTCGAACTGGCATACCAGCTCGGCCAAGTGGAAGTCCACACCGAGATCAAACTGCTGGTCAGTACGTGGTACGGCGACGACAACAAACGCCTGCCCGCCGCACAGACGCGCGTAATCGAAACCACCGTCGGCCGCGTGCTGTTCAACCGCGTCCTGCCCGAAGAGGTACAGTTCGTCAACCGCAAACTGGACAAGGGCGGCGTGAAGGACCTGATTGCCGATGTCTACGAAATGTGCGGTCAGGAGATCACCACCAGCGTGGCCGACCGCATCAAGACCATCGGATTCGAATACGCCATGAAGTCTGGCACGACACTGGCCGTGGCCGACATCTCCATCCCGCCGGAACGCAAGGACATCATCAACGAGGCGCTTCAGCAGGTAGAGGTTGTCCAGCGCGATTTCCGCCGCGGCCTGCTGACCGAGCAGGAGAAGAACGAGCGCGAGATCGAGATCTGGCAGAAGACCACCGACCACGTGGCCGATGCTGTCAAGAAACACATGGACCCTGACGGCAACCTCTCCACGATGGCCACCTCCGGCGCGACCAAAGGCGGCTTCTCGACCATTTCGCAGTTGGCCGGCATGCGCGGCCTGATGGCGGATCCGTCCGGGCGCATCATCCCGCTGCCGATCCGCTCGAACTTCCGTGAAGGCCTGACTGCCCTCGAATACTTCATTTCGACCCACGGCGCGCGCAAGGGTCTCGCCGACACCGCCCTGCGCACCGCGGATGCGGGTTACCTCACCCGCCGCCTGGTGGATATTGCCCAGGACATCATCATCAACGAGATTGACTGCGGCACGAAAGACGGCATCTGGATCCGCAAATCGGACGACATCGCCGGCGAGTCGATGACGGCGCGCATGTACAGCCGTCTGCTGGCTGAGCGCGTGATCCATCCGAAGAGCGGCGAGGTGCTGGCCGAACGCGATGATGTCATCTCGCACGAACTGGCCCGCAAGATTTCTGCGGCCGGCGTGGAGGAGGTCAAAGTCCGTTCCGCGCTGACCTGCGAACTGACCCACGGCATCTGCGCCAAATGCTATGGCCTCGACCTGGGCCGCGGTATCATGGTGGACATGGGCGCGGCGGTCGGTATCGTGGCCGCCCAGTCCATCGGCGAGCCGGGCACCCAGTTGACCCTGCGCACCTTCCACACCGGCGGTGTGGCCGCCGGTTCCGACATTACGACCGGTCTGCCGCGCGTGGAAGAACTCTTCGAGGCCCGTAAACAGCCGAAGGGTGAAGCCGTTGTGGCAGAGATCAGCGGCACCGTGCGCGTCATCCAATCCGAGAAATATGCGGACATGCGGCTGGTCAAGATCGAACACAGCGAACTCGTCAGCGACACCTACACCCTGCCCGAAGGCTGGAAGTTCGCGGTCAAGGATGAAGCGCAGGTGAAACCCGGCGACGTGCTGGCCACGCTCGACGACGCCACCATCACCGCCCAGCACGGCGGACGCGTGCGCGTCGAAAAGAAACAGCGCCAGATCATCGTCTCGTACGATCAGCGCGAGGAAAAAGAGGAAGAAATTCCCACCACCTCCCGCCTGCTGGTGCGCGACGGCGATCACATCGAAGCCGGTGAGCCGCTCACCGAAGGCTCGCTCAACCCGCACCGCATCCTGCGCATCAAGGGACGCGAAGCCTGTGAACTGTACCTGCTCGGACAGATCCAGGAAGTGTACCGCTCGCAGGGTCAGAACATTCACGACAAGCACTTCGAAGTCATCATCCGCAAGATGATGAGCAAGGTGCAGGTCACGCGCCCCGGCGACACGAAATACCTGCCCGGCGACGTGGTGGACCGCCTCGACATCCGCCGCGTGAACGAGGCCCTGCTGGCCGAAGGCAAACAGCCGGCCAAGTTCGCAGAGGTTCTGCTGGGCGTCACCAAAGCCTCGTTGAGCACCGACTCGTTCCTCTCGGCTTCCTCCTTCCAGCACACCATCAAGGTGCTGGCGGGCGCGGCCATTGCCTCCACCACCGATCCGCTGTACGGCCTGAAAGAGAACGTGATCATCGGCAAGCTCATCCCGGCCGGCACGGGCTTTGTCCATGACCGCTTCAGCAAGGATCCGCGCGGCGACGGCGCTTCGTCCCAATGGACGGAAATCCCCGACAGCGCGGGGTCAGATTAATCACCACCCGTCAGGGGCAGGTCTCGTACCTGCCCCTGCGTTGTTTATGCCTCCCCGTTTCCAAAAACCGGAAGGACGCCCGACGCGCGGCAAGACCGCCTCCAACCGACTGCGCCGCGTGGATAATTTCCTCCTGCAATACGATCCCTCGCTTCTCACGCGGACCGACGGCCTGTTCGCCGCGTCCCTGTTCGTTGACCTCGGCTACGGCGCGGAGGCGCGCACCACACTCGAATCGGCGAGGCGATTCCGCGCCGTCAACCCGTCCCTGCGCATCCTCGGCGTCGAGATCGACGCCGAGCGCGTGGCGGCCGCGCTCCCTTTTGCAGATGAAAAAACATTCTTCCGCCTCGGCGGCTTCAATCTGCCGCTCCTGCCCGGCGAGAGGGTGCGTTTGATCCGCGCCTTCAACGTTTTGCGACAATACGAGGAAGAGGACGTTTCCCCGGCCTATGAACGCCTGGCTGAACGCGTCCTGCCGGGCGGACTGATGATCGAGGGCACCTCCACGCCGTTTGGCCAGTTGTGGGCCGCGAACCTCGTCCGCAAAGCGGAAACAGGCGCATGGTCGCGCGAGGCGCTGGTCTTCAGCACCAATTTCCGCCTCGGTTTCGACATCGTCGAGTTTCAAACCATCCTGCCGAAAAACTTCATCCATCGTGTAATGCCCGGCGAACCGATTTATGATTTCTTTGAAGCCTGGAAGCGCACCGCCGCGGAAACCGTCGCCGCAAGAACCTACGGCTTGCGTCAATGGTTTGTCGCCGCCGCGGAGAGGCTGGCAAATAGAGGCTGGCGCGTACGCTTGCAGAGGAAGTGGCTGGCAAAAGGTTATTTGATTCTGGAGGGAATATAGCCAGACTTTTTCTTCTTGTTCTACGCTGGAAAGACCGGTATACTGGAATCATCAACCAGAGGAGATGCCATGTCACGCTTAATCCGCTTTATCCTGCCCGCAGTCATATTAATCCTGCTGGTGTCAGCCTGCAACCTGCCCTCGAGCACGCCGGCAGTGCAAGACCCCGCCGCGGCCGGCACCTCCGCCGCGCAGACCATCATCGCCCAGTTGACCGCGGCCGCGCCGCTGGCGACACCCACCTCCGCCGAACCCACCTTCACCCCACTGCCCACGTTCACGTTTACCCCGGTCTTCACGCCCACGCCATCCATCCCGATGATCAGCGTGTCGGTGGCAACGAACTGCCGCTACGGCCCGGGCAAGGTCTACGACTATCTCGGCGCGTTGCTGGTCGGTGAAACGACCGAGGTGATCGCGCGCTCCGCCGACGGCAACTACTGGTACGTCCGCAACCCAGACCAGCCCGGCGGATATTGCTGGTTGTGGAACGAATACGCCACCGTGACCGGTAACTGGGCCGCCCTGCCCATTTTTACCCCCCCGCCAACGCCCACCCCTGCGCCAGACTTCGATTTATCCTACAAAGGACTGGATGCGTGTGTTGGCTGGTGGGTTGAATTGAGGCTGAAGAACACCGGACCGCTGGCATTCAAGTCCATTTATATGTCGGTCAAGGATACGGTCACCGACGTCACGCTGACTGATTCGGCCAACGGCTTCGAGGATATTGACGGCTGTCTCAGCTCGGGCATCATCGCCAGCCTGAACCCGGGCGATTCGTACGTGGTCAGTTCCCCGGCTTTCCTGGTTGATCCCACCGGGCATAAGATGAATGCAACGGTCACGCTGTGCACATTGGAGAATCAGGGCGGTTTGTGCGTGACCAAGAGCATCAGTTTCAAGCCGTAACTTTCAACAAAGAACTCGGAGGGGTGAGAGACCTCCGAGTTCTTATCATGCCAGCAGTATATCGGCCAACTCGGCCGTACTTTGCAGGATCAGATCCGCACCCTGCTTTCTTAATTCCTTCTCCCCGCCAAAGCCACACAGAACGCCCACTGTCTGCGCGCCGGCGGATTTCCCGGCGCGGATGTCCACGGTAGTATCACCGATCATGAGGCAATGCTCGGGGGCCGCGTCCATTTTTCGCGCGGCGAGCAGGACCGGGTCCGGGTAGGGCTTCGTGTGTTCGGCGGACAGCGCCGTCACCACCACAGTGAAATACTTTGTCAGATCGAATTGGTCGAGGAAGCGCAATGTCCCGCGCTCGTCGCGGGCGCTGACCACCGCCATCGGATATCGCCCATGCAGGCGCGCCAGCATCTGGTCCACGCCCGGTACGAGCAGGAATGTCTTCCACGATTGACGACGATGACGATAGATCCAATCAATCACCGCAATCATCTCGTCGTCAATGCCGAGGGTGTCTGCCAGACCGAGCAGGCCGTTGCCCGGCGCTTCGGCCCACATCACGATCCGCCGCGCCGTGCACATGGGATCGTGGAAAAGAACGCGCGGCAGGAAGCGCGCCAGCCTCTGTGTGTACACGTCGTCCGTGTCGCTCAACGTGCCGTCCACGTCGAAACACAACGCCTTGATTCGATGTAACGCAAGTGACATGGTGCAATTGTACCAAACGGGCTATACTAGGATGAATGCAGTGCGCGCTTACTCTGGGCAATCCGCGAAAACTCTGGTCGGTGGGCCGGTCTGGTCCCGACAAACGCGTGATTTTATTTATGCGGGGAGTGGGTTAAAATAGTTATGATCCCCGCGGCTTGAGAAAAAACATGCCTTCTCCAAAGTCATCCATCAGCCCCAACACATCCGCCCAGCGGGCCCGCGCCCGGCTGGAATTGCTGATGCACGTCAGCCGCGAGGTGGCCACCGCGCTGGACCTGCGCACCGTGCTCCAGCGCGTCCTGTTCGAGGCCATGCGCACGGTGGGCGGGGAGCGCGGCAGTATCGTGGTGCTGGATGATAGCAACAAACCAATTGACGCCACCATCGTCTATGGCAGGCAACTTCACGAGCACACCACCCAGCAGTTGCGCGAGACCGTCGAGCGCGGACTGGCGGGATGGGTCGTCCGCCACCGCGAGCCGGCCCTCATCCCCGATACCAGCCTGGACGAACGCTGGCTGAGGCGTCCCGACGACGCCATGGAACGCACCGGCTCGAAGGCTGCCATCTGTGTCCCGTTGCTGGCGCGCGAACGGCTGGTGGGCGTGTTGACCGTCGTGCATTCCATGGTCAACGCATTCAACGAGGAACACCTTGAGTTAATGCAGGCCATTGCCGACCAGGCAGGTATCGCGGTGTTGAACGCCCGCCTGTACACCGAGAGCCAGCGCCAAGCGCGCGTGATGACTGCCCTGGCCGAGGGCGCGGCTTCCATAAACACTTCCCTGAAACTGGACGAGGTGCTTCAGCGCATACTCAACCAGACCATCCAGGCCCTGCAGGTGGAGACGGCCGCGGTCGCACTGACCGAGCCGCTCAGCGGCGACCTGGTCTTCCGCGCCGCCAGCGGACACAACGCCGGCAACATTCTCGACCGGCGCATTCCGGCCGGACGCGGCTTTGCCGGTCTGGCCGTGCGCGAGGGACGCGGCCTGGTCGTTCCCAATGTCAGCGCGGACAAGCGGTACAGCGAGGCGGACAAGTTCGGGGGCATCAACACCAAAGCGGTCGCCGTCGCCCCCATCCGCACCCAGGCGGGAATCATCGGAGTCATCGAGGCCATCAACCCCGTCTCCGGCGCGTTCGACCCGGACGCCTTGCTGGTGATGACCGGCCTCGGCTCGCTGGCCGGGACGACCATCCAGAACGCGCAACTCTACGAGAAGCTGGACGCGGCGCACCAGCGTTACCGCGAACTGTTCGAGGACAGCATTGACCCCATCCTGATCACCGATTGGGAGGGCCGTATCCTGGAGGCCAACCGTCAGGCGGCCATGTTGAGCGGCTACACCGGCGAGCAGTTGCACACCTTGAGCATTGACCAGGTCCACGAGGTGAACTGGAACCGCACCGGCCTGGAGTTCGAGACCTTGCGCAGCAATCGGTCAGCCGCGTACGAATCCGTGCTTCACAAACGCGAGAGCGGCACGATACCTATCGAAGTCCACGTGAGGCACGTGGAGTTCGAGGAGAACGACGTCCTGCAATGGACCCTGCGTGACATCAAGGAACGCAAGGACCTGGATGCCATGCGCGAAGACCTGACTTCGATGATCTACCATGACCTGCGCTCGCCGCTGGCCAATATCGTCTCGAGCATCGAGGTACTCGCCGGCATGGTGGATCACGGTGACGAGGCCGCCCGTTCGATCCTGGCCATCGCTGCCAATTCCACCGACCGCATCCAGCGTCTCATCAATTCTCTGCTGGATATCAACCGCCTCGAAGCCGGACAGCCGGTGGTCAATTTCAAAGTGGTGGATACGAACAGCCTCATCGAGCAGGCAGTGAAAGATACCCGTCCGGCCGCCGAAGGTCGCCGTCAGAGCGTGGAGACAGCGCTTCCCAAACAACTGGCGCCCATCTGGGTGGATGCAGATATGATTCGCCGCGTGCTGATCAACCTATTAGAAAACGCCATCAAGTTTACGCCCACCGAAGGTCAGATTCAGGTGGGCGCGCGTTCTCAAGGTGACTGGTTGCACATCTGGATCAAGGACAACGGTCCGGGCATCGCCCCCTCGGACCAGGAGCGCATCTTCGAAAAATTCACCCGCCTGCGCGGCAAGGACAAACCCGGCGGGCTGGGCGTGGGTCTTGCCTTCTGCCGACTGGCCGTACAGGCACATGGTGGACGCATCTGGGTCGAAAGCGAGACCGGCCACGGCACAGCCTTCACCTTCACCCTGCCACTGGCCACTGAGCAACAAATCGCGGACGCCAAGGCCGAAGAGGAAGAATAATTCCCGCTCAGGAGTTTCCATGCAAGCCATCACCAAAAACGTTTTCATCGAAGATGGTTACCCCGGCGTCACGCTGGGAGCCGTTAGCCAGCCGCGCGGCCTGGTGCAGATTGATGCGCCGCCCGCCGCCGACGATGCACGCGCCTGGCGCGCCTCGCTGATGGGCATCGGCGCGGGGCCGGAACGCGTCCTGATCAACCTGGACGCCCATCCCGACCGTACCCTGGGCGTGCGCGCCATGGACTGCACGGTTATTGCCCACGAGAAGACCGCCCACGCCTTCCGCAACCGCCCGAACACTTTCAAGGCCCAGGGCGACGAGACCGGCGCGGACTGGGAATCCATCCCCGGCTTGGGAAGCATCCGCTGGGCGCCGCCGGAGATCTCGTTCGCTCAGCAAATGACGCTCCACTGGGGAGAGACACCCATTTTGTTGGAACATCACCCGGGTCCCGCGGCCGGGGCGATCTGGGTCATCCTGCCTGCTGAAAAGGTCGTCTTCGTCGGCGACCTCGTCCTCAAGAACCAGCCACCGTTTCTCTCGAACGCTGACCTGCCCCGTTGGGTGGAATCCATCCAGCACCTGCTCAGCGGGCGGTTCAAGGGTTTCACCATCGTCTGCGGACGCGGCGGCACGGTGAATTCCACAATCATCAAAAACCAACTCGATTACACCAAGCGCCTGCACGAAAAACTCGAACGGCTGGCCGCGCGGCGTGCCGCGCCCGAGGCCACCGAAGCGCTCGTCCAAAAATCACTTGTCGGATTCCGGGCCACAGCCGCCCGTCAGCGACACTTCGCCCAGCGTCTGCGTCATGGACTGCGCCATTACTACGTGCGGCATTACCGTCCCAGCGGCGGCAACGAGGAGGAATGAATGCTGCCCGGCTTTGCACCCCTCTTCGAACTCACCCGCGGCCGCATCGTCGAATCGACCCATTACGGCGCAATCGCCGTCGTGGATTCCCACGGCCGATTGTTCCACTCCTTTGGCGACCCGCAAACGGTCGCCTTTTTACGTTCGTCTGCCAAGCCATTCCAGGCCCTGCCCTTCATTGAACGCGGCGGCGCGCGGACCTTCGGCCTGACCCCGCGCGAATTGGCGCTGATCTGCGCCTCACACGAAGGCTCGGACGAACACGTGCAGGTCGCGCGCGACATCCAGGCCAAGGCCGGGATTCAGGAAGACGACCTGCAATGCGGCGTGCACATGCCCGGCGACGTGCCCGCTTACAAGGCACTCATCGCCCGCGGCGAAAAGCCGACCGCCAACCGCAACAACTGCTCCGGCAAACATAGCGGCATGTTGGCCCACGCCAAAATGCGCGGCCTGCCGCTAAGAACCTATCTCGAAAACGACCACCCCATCCAGCAGGATATCTTGACCGCCTTCGCCGAAATGTGCGAATATCCGCGCGAAAAGGTGGAACTCGGCATGGACGGATGCTCCGCCCCGAACTTCGCCGTGCCGTTGTATAACGCCGCGCTGGCCTTCGCCCGTTTGTGCGACCCTTACGGCCTATCCGCGGCGCGCGCCGAAGCCTGCCGCGAAATCACCTCCGCCATGGCCTCCCATCCCGAAATGGTCAGCGGCCGCGGCGAATTTGACTGTCGCCTCATGCAGGTTGGCGCGGGCAGGATCGTCTGCAAACGCGGCGCGGAGGGCTATCAGGCCATCGGCCTCCTGCCCGGTGCGCTGGGTCCCGATTCACCCGGCGTCGGCATCGCCTTCAAGGTCTCGGACGGCGACCTTTTATTTAGAACCGTGAATATCCAGCCGCTCAACCGCGTCCGCCCGGCGGTCACGCTGGAAATCCTGCGCATTTTGGGCGCGTTGAGCGAGCCGCAATTGAAAGACTTGGCCGAGTTCGGGCCAGTTTTGCCCATCAGGAATCACCGCGGGCTCGTCACCGGCGAATCACACCCGATCTTCCAACTCCAATGAAACTTCCCAACGATCCGTTCATCGAGTCCATCCTCCCGCGCCTGGACCGTCCCGGCGTAATCGGCATTGCCCTCACAGGCAGTTACGCGCGCGGTGAGTACAAGAAGTTCAGCGATGTGGATGTGAATATCTTCGTAGACATCCTGCCTCCCGAATCATACACATTGCGATATTGGGACGATCATCTCGTCAGCCTGAAGTACGAACTGCTCGAAAACGAACAGTGCGCGCTGGCGCGCCCGGAGCGGGCCATCTGGGCCGTGCCCGGCCTGCGCCAGATGCGCATCCTGCTCGATCGGTCCGGGGAATTGGCGGCGCTCAAGCGTTCCGCCCTCTCCTTCAATTGGCCCTCCCTGCAACCTGCCGCAAACGAATACGCCGTCGAGGAACTCATGGGATGCGCGGAGGAGGCGCACAAGATCATGGGCGGCCTGGCGCGAGAGCACGAGTCAGCTGTGCTGTACGCCGCAGCCGGCCTGTTGAAGGGGCTTGGGAATGCAGTGGCCGTCCAGCGCGGTTTGATGATCGAATCCGAAAACCGTTACTATCAGATCATTCAGGAGAGCCTCGGCCCCAAACATGAATGGACGCGCGCCTTCCGCCTTGCGCTGGGCGCCGAGGCCGGGCCTGCGGATATTCCTCCTTACAAAAACCGCGGCGCTTCCGCCCTGACGCTCTACAAACACACTGCGCGTCTGTTCGAGGACCTGATCACAAATACCCACCGCCAGGTGATCGAAACCACCCTCAACGTGATTCAGGCATCAGGGTATGCCCATGGCTGATCTTCGCAAGCGCGCTCTGACAATCCACAAACGCCTGCTCGAGGCCTTCGGCGAGCCAACCTGGCGCAATCCTCTCCCCGCCCTTGACGAACTGGTCTCGACGATCTTATCGCAGAACACCAACGACACCAACCGCGACCGCGCTTTTAACGCGTTGCGCGCCAAATTTCCGACCTGGGAACAGGTCCGCGACGCGAAGGAGGCAGACGTGATTGACGCCATCCGCCCGGCGGGACTCGCCAACCAGAAGGGACCGCGCATCCAGCAGGTCCTGCGCGGGATCACCGCCGAACGCAGCTCGCTCGATCTGAACTTTCTGGCCGGTCTGCCCGTCGAGGAGGCGCGCGCCTGGCTGACAAAGTTCAATGGCGTCGGCCCGAAGACGACCGCCATCGTGCTGTGCTTCTCGCTGAATAAGCCTGCGTTTCCCGTGGATACACACATTTATCGCGTCACCGGCCGCATTGGCCTCCGCCCGGAGAAGATGACCGTTGAACAGGCACATCCGCATCTTGAAAAAGTCTTTCCTCCCGAGACCTATTACACCGCGCACTTGAATCTCATTCGGCTGGGGCGCGAGGTCTGCCAGGCCAGGAAGCCGAACTGCCCCGATTGTCCAATTCGTAAACTGTGCGATTACAAGCCGAAGACGAAATGATGTTTTAGAATGATGTCCGAGATTTCCCCCGCCAGCCTGGCCCTGGAAAAACTGGGGATTCCCCATCGCGTTTTCCGTCATGAAAACCCTGTTGCTTCCTTCGAGCAGGCAGCGCGCGAGCGCGGTCAGCGAGCGGAGCAGATTGTCCGCAGCATTCTGTTTCAAGTGCGCCCCGGAGAGTTCGCCATGGTTCTGGTCGCGGGCCGCGGACAGGTGGATTGGAGGAAACTACGAAAACTAGTGGGGCGGTCGCGGGTGAGGATGGCCACCGAGGAGGAAGTACTGGCAGTCACAGGATATCGCGTCGGGACGGTAAGTCCCTTCGGGCTGCCGCGCCCGCTCAGGGTCCTGGTGGATGCGAGCGTTTTGAAAGAGGCTGAGGTTTCCATCGGGTCGGGGATTCGTAATACAGCCATCATCCTGTCGAGCGCAGGTCTGCGCCGCGCGTTGGGAAAGGTCGAGATCGTCGACCTCACCGGACATAATTGACAACGTTCATTCGCTGAATTATAATAAGTACAATAAAGTCTATTGTACAAGTAGGCTTTTGATTACAGAAGGTACTCCATGCGACTCTCCAAACGCGGTGAATATGGTCTGCGGGCCATGATTATGTTGGCAGGTGCTCCCTCCAAGGATGAGTCTCTGCCTGTAGTGCAGATCAAGGAAATCTCGCAACGGGAACACATCTCGCCCAAGTTCCTCGAACAGATTTTGCTGACGCTCAAGAACGCGGGCTTGCTCCACAGCAAGATGGGCGTCGGCGGCGGGTATTACCTGACTAGGCCAGCCAGCGAGATCACCCTCGGCCAGATCTTCCGCGTGCTGGACGGCCCCGTGGCGCCAATCAAGTGTGTCAGCCAGATGGCGTACGAGCCGTGCGGCTGTCCCGACGAGCAAACGTGCGGCCTGAGATTGGTGATGGGCGATGTACGCAATGCCATTGCCGATATCCTCGACAACACCAGCCTGGCCGATGTAAGCAAGCGGCAGAACGTGGTCCGAAAGAAACTCAGTGTGTAAGATGCAATATGCCTTGAAGAGGGTAGTTTTTTTACGCCATAAAGCCGACTATTACTATAGACTTTATAACCTAGTCGGCTCACGGAGAAAAACATGCGAAAACTGACCTCATCTCTTGTTTCGATACTTAGTCACAATTGTCAGAGTCAGTGTTCACGGTCCAACTAGGCCCTGCTGAAAAGGGAATACCGAATCAAAAAGGAATAGGCTAACAAAATGGAACTCACGATCTTGCTCTATGTGCTGGTCGGCTTTGCGGCACAGATGATAGACGGCGCGCTGGGCATGGCCTACGGCGTCAGTTCGAACACATTTCTGCTCAGCCTGGGGATTCCCCCTGCGGCGGCCTCGGCTAGCGTCCACATGGCGGAAGTGGTAACAACCGGTGTCTCGGGCGCGGCGCACTGGCGTCTCGGCAACATCGACTGGAACTTGGTCAAGCGACTGCTCATCCCCGGCGTGATTGGCGGCGTGGCGGGCGCATACCTGCTGACCTCGATTGACGGTAATGTGATCAAGCCGTACATTTCAGGCTACCTGCTCATCATGGGGGTGGTCATCTTAGTGAAAGCCATTAAGCACGAAGCCAAACCGCACAGCGGCGTGCACACAGCGCGTGTCAGCGCACTAGGTGTGGTGGGCGGATTCTTCGATGCCGTCGGGGGAGGCGGCTGGGGTCCTATCGTGACAACGACACTGGTGGCACGCGGCAAGGACACACGGCTGACCATCGGCTCGGTCAACTTCTCGGAATTCTTTGTCACGCTGGCCGAATCCATCACCTTTGTGCTAACACTGACGTTCGCCGGGTACTGGCAGATTATTCTGGGATTGCTCATCGGAGGAGTCGTTGCGGCGCCGATCGCGGCGGTCATGGCAAAACGTCTGCCGGTCAAGGCGCTGATGATGTTGGTAGGCATCCTCATCATCATCCTAAGCATCCGCACGATTTTGCTGGCGATGTGGTGACACCCTCCCTGCTCTCACCCCTGGCCCCTCTCCCTTTGAGAGAGGGGCCAGGCTCCTACCAAACGCCCGGTATCAGCCGGTAGCGTGTCTTCTGCGCATACTCGGCGTAGCCGGGCAGTTCGGCGTGCAGGGCCCGATCCTCCAGCGCGGTACGGATGATCACAACAACGGTCAGCAACGCGGCGGGAATGAACGACCAAGCCGAATCGAGCAAAAGTGGAAACAACACAAATCCCAACAGGCCTCCCCCGTAGCCGGGGTGACGTACGATACGATACGGCCCATCCGTCACCACATGATGTCCGCGCTCGGTCTGGATGCGGACCGTCCCGGAGAAAAAGCGGTTCACCACCAGCGCCCACGAAGAAAAGGTGTAGCCAAGCACAATGACTATCAGCGCACCGAGGTTGACCCATACAGGAAAGGCAGACGACCAGCCATACAAACGATCCAGGCCGGCCGTAATGGCGATCAGGATCGTACCAAGCGCCAACGAGGGAGCGAGCACCTTATCCCAGGGCTTGGTACCCTTCACGTCCAGGCCGCGGGCGCGTTCCCGGATCAGATCAGGGTGGACGCGGGCCACAATCAGGCGGCTGGCGATGAACGAGAGAATATTCACCGCCGCGTAGGCCCAGCCCTGCCACCAGCCCCAATCCTCGGAGATGATCAGCGGGAGCAGAGGCGCGACCAGCACCACGATCACCAGCTGAACGACCACCCGTGCAATGTTTGGTTTGGTTTGTTCCGACATCGTTCCCTCCGTAAACCATTATAATGGGGATGGCAATGAAAACCACCCTGAGAATTTTCCTCCTGCTGGCTTTCGCGTTGATGGGATTTGTCTCCGCCCGCGCCCAAAGCGACCACCCCCTGGCGCTTGTCCTCGATGCGGACGGGCCGATCATGCCCGCCATGCAGGAGTACATCGAGCGCGGCATTCGCACGGCGGAGCAGGATGCCGCTGAGGTGCTGATCATCCGCATGGACACGCCGGGGGGCGACCTGCTAACCACACTCGACATTATTCAGGCCATCCGCGCCAGCGACGTGCCGGTGGTCGTATTCGTGGGACCGAACGGAGCGATTGCCGGGAGTGCCGGTGCGTTGATCACGGTCAGCGGGCACGCCTCGGCCATGGCACCGGAGACGGCCATCGGCGCGTCCACACCCATCAGCGGTTCGGGCGAGGACTTGACCTCAGATGAGCGCGCCAAAGCCGTAGAAATCTCGAAGGCCGCCATTCGTCCATACGTGGAGCCCCGCGGCGAGGAGGCGCTGGCGCTGGCAGAAGCCATGATAGACGTGGCAAAAGCCGTGACGGCCCAAGAAGCCCTCGACGCCAAACTAATTGACTTCATTGCCGGCGATACGGACGATCTGCTCGAACAACTGGATGGTTTCACTGTCCAGATGGCGGATGGGCCGCACACGCTGGATACTTCGAACGCGCGCACCGAGTCCCTGCCGATGAGTTTCATCGAGGAACTTCTGCTGGTGCTCACCAATCCCATCATCGTGCTGACCCTGCTGGGCGTGGGCGTGCAGGCCATCCTGATCGAGATCTCCAGCCCGGGCGGATGGGTGGCGGGTTTCGTCGGCGTGGTCTGTCTCGCGCTGGCAGGATATGGGCTTGGCATTCTGCCGGTTAACTGGTTTGGGATTGTCTTTCTCATCACCGCATTCGTCCTGTTCATCCTCGACGTAAAAGCGCCTACACATGGCGCGTTGACCACCGCGGGCGTGGCCTCGTTCATCGTCGGCGCACTGGTATTGTTCAACTCGCCCGGCACGCCGGACTTTGCTCGGGTACCCATCCCGGCAGTGATTCTGCTGGCCGTGATTCTCGGCGCGACCTTCGCGGTCATCGTTGGGTTCGGCATCCGCGCCCTGCGGCGGCCGGCCGCAATGGGAGTGGAGTCCATGGCCGGTAAAACGGGGACAGCCCGAACGTGGTCGGGCGCGGCGGGGCAGGTTCAGATGGACGCGGAACTATGGAGCGCGGAATCCGTTCCCGGGTCCGCGCAGATCCGTAAGGGTGATACGGTCGAGGTCGTCGAAGTCAAAGGTTTGAGACTGAAGGTCAGGAAGAAATGAGCCGAAGGCCAAAAGTCAAAGGTCAAGA
The DNA here is from genome assembly GCA_034435275.1 of Anaerolineales bacterium. Lineage (GTDB taxonomy): Bacteria > Chloroflexota > Anaerolineae > Anaerolineales > Villigracilaceae > JBFMCC01. The sequence continues at coordinate 24,374 of DAOTXP010000227.1, forward strand.
GGATTAATGGCAATCACACCCACACGAGATCGAGTTGCTCCCGAAACCGACGTCCGCCCACTGCGCCGCCCGGAGTGGATCAAGGTGCGCGCCCCCTCGGGCGAGACCTACGAATGGCTCCACGGATTGATGCGCAAAAAGGAACTGCACACGGTGTGCGAGGAGGCCATGTGCCCCAACCTCGGCGAATGCTGGGGAAGCGGCACCGCGACTTTTTTGATGCTCGGCGACGTATGCACGCGCACCTGCGCCTTCTGCGACATCAAACACGGCAAGCCCGCGCTGCTCGATTGGGGCGAGGCGGAACGCGTGGCGCAGGCCGTGAGGGCTATGGAATTGAAGCACGCGGTGATTACGTCCGTGAACCGCGATGAGAGGCGGGATGGCGGTGCTCCCATCTTTGCAATGGTGATTCGGAGAATTCGAGAATTGCTGCCGGGATGTTCGATTGAGGTGCTGATTCCCGATTTCAAGGGAAGCCTCGAGGCACTGAAGATCGTCATGGAGGCGCGGCCCGAGATCCTGAATCACAACGTGGAGACCGTGCCGCGACTGTTCAAGACCGTCCAGCCGCAGGACAATTACGACTGGGCCGCGGCGACTTTGAGCAATGCCAAAAAACTCGATCCCGATGTGCTGACCAAATCGGGCATCATGGTCGGACTCGGCGAGGAGATGGAGGAGGTCAAGGCCGTGATGCGCGACCAGCGCGGTTGGGGTGTGGACATTCTGACCATCGGCCAGTACCTGCAACCCAGCAAGAAGCACATGCCCATCTCGCGCTATTACACGATGGAGGAATTCGCCGAACTGCGCGAGTACGGTTATTCGATCGGATTCAAGTGGGTGGAGTCGAACCCGCTGGTACGGTCGTCGTATCACGCGGCGGAGCAGGTGCGCGCGTTGAGCGTGGTGCACCGGAAGTTATATGGAGAAGGAGAGTCTGCAAGCCCGGGTGGATAGCCAGTGATACCCGCCGGATGTGGTAGAAGAACACACTCGACAAAACTTTTCGAGGGAGATAATTCATGCACCAAAAATCAATATCCATCCGGCGCAGTCTGCCGTTTGCCGTCATGCTCTTGGTAACCTTGGGATGCAATTTTCTCCTGGGTACGCCGGTCCCGACGCCCCTGCCACCGCGGCCGACTCCCATCCCCGCCACGCCGACCGACGCCCCGCCTCCGTGCACCTTTCAGCCAAGCGTCGAAGCGTCCAACTGGATTGAAGCGGGCAGCAGCCTATCCTGCCCCATAGGCACCGACCCCTTATATCAGAGTTTCCTGGCATCCTCTTCACAGATAATTTCCGTATCGCTCTTGTTCAGGGCGGGAGGCTCCTTCCCGTCCAATGGATATACGGCCCACCTTGTCCTGCGGGACTGTCAGATTGACGGCCCCGTCCTTGCGGAAGCCGATGCAACGATAGGCGGCCAGCCGGTTGGCAGACAATTCGAGGTCGAGTTTATCCTGCCCATCCCGCTCGAAGTCCCTGTTGGTCGCCGCATCTTCCTGCAATGGTCCGGCCCGCCGGAAGGAGCGACATTCCTGAGCTGGATGTTTGCCGACGGCGATCCATATCCTGATGGCGCCGCTTTCGGTTGCATTGGGAGGGAGGCCGTCGGCAAGGATCTTATTTTTCGGGTCACTCCCCGCTAGGCGAAACAGCCGCATACATCTTGAAGTTCGTTAAGGATAATCCGAGCCATGTCCCCCGCCCGCATGTCCAAATCTGAATCTGGTATCCGCGCTGTGCTCGCGTTCAACGACGCCTTCAACCGTCACGACGTGGACGGGATGATGGCCTTGATGAGCGACGACTGTCTCTTCGAGAACACTTATCCCCCTCCCGATGGGACAGCCTACAAAGGCAGGGAAGCCGTTACCAAACTCTGGCGGGACTTCTTCCGCGAGTCGCCACAGGCTCACATCGAGATCGAGGAGATCTTCGGGCTGGGATTCCACGTGGTCATGCGCTGGAAATATACCTGGGGGGACGCGGAAGGAAAACAGGGACACGTTCGAGGCGTTGATATTTTCAAATTAAAGGACGGTCTCATTTCTGAAAAGTTGTCCTATGTCAAGGGATAAACTTCCCCGCCGGGCGTGGCCCGGCGGTTTTTGTCAATTAACGATTGCATTCGAGCCGTGAATTCCCTATAATGATTGCAGGAAAGTCAATGCGCTGCCTGTGAGAAAGATGGTGATACGAGAGCGAGGAGGACACCATGAGTCCAACCAACGCAATGGCGGGGGCGCTTCCGGTCGAGTCGGTGCGGTACGTCAGCCGCGAGTGGGATTTCAGCCTCGAACGTCCCACGGACTGGAAGGTTGACTTCGAGAACCAGGCGGATCCGCCCTACATGCTGCCGGTCGGCCTGCTCGGACCCCAGGGCTTGCGCGGCTACCCGGCCCTGACTGTGCAGGCCAACCTGGTCACCGATTCCGGTCTGAGCCTGGAGGGGTACATGGACAAGGCCGAAGGCGAAGTGCGCGGGTATTTCCCCGGCTTCCAAATCATCCGCAGGTGGCAGGAACCGTTGCTGGAGTCCCCAACGGCCTGGATGAGTTACACCTACATGGGCAACAGCGGCGCGCGTCAGGAACTCAACGTGACAGCCTTCATCGGCAAAGGCCGCCTGCTCTGGTTGCAATTCATCGCCGAGACCGACCGCGAGAACGCACCGAAGGATATGCCGATCCTGGAGGCCATGGTCCGCAGTTTGAGTCCCGGGCCGACCGGTATCCGCGTCCCAAACCTCTTCCTGACCGGCGTCCCGGCCTGCGGGTTGTGCGGCACGCGCTTCCCGCCCGGCGCAAACCCAAACGCGGTCTTCAGCCTCACGCAGGGAATGATGGCAATCTGTGACGGATGTAGAAAGCCCCTCTGATTCCAACTCAGCGCGAGGTGGAGGCGCGCTCGAGCAGTGCGGGCAGTGATAAATCCGCCAGGGACCTCACCGTCAGATCCGCGCCGTCCACGCCCAATCGTGCGGTCAATGGATTCGGGACAGCCACCACAAAAATACCCGCCGTTTTGGCGGCCTGCACGCCGTTGGGAGAGTCCTCGAACACAATCGCTTCGTGCTTCTGTAGGTCGAGTTGTTTCAGCGCCTCGAGGAACAGGTCTGGGTTCGGCTTGGTACGGCCGGGCGCCACGTCGTCGGCGCAAATGATTATCTCGAACTGCCGAATCAGGCCGAGGCGCGCCAGATGCGTGTCCACCCACGAGTGGGGCGAGCTCGAGGCGACCGCGAGTCTGAGTCCGTGTTGCGGCGCGGCGGCGATCAAGTCCGCAACGCCGGGCAGGATGGGATTGGCATGGATGATCGCGTCGGCCTCGACCCGGTAGCGGGCGCGCAACGGCGCGGGGTCGAGCCCGGTCAACTGCGAGAGGTGTTCCGCCGCGTCGAACGTGGAGATTCCGTATCCGCCGATGGTCTTGACCCATTCGTGTACGGGCATTTCATAGCCATGCTCCCGATAGATGGACTGCCAGACATCCACCTCGGGGGTCTCGGTATCGAGGATGAGGCCGTCGAAGTCGAAGAGGAGGGCTTTGATCATAGCCGCCCCATTATACACAATGAGACCCTAAAGGCCTCGAAGGCCTTTAGGGTCCGCATTTTCGAAACGTTGCACATCAAAACAATTTCAACACCGACTCGCTCGCCAGCACGAACAGCCATTGCGGGATGAGGCTGATGACCACAGTAGCCAGTGCGGTCACGATGGTGGTCGCGTCCAGCCAGAACTCGCGCCCGGCCTGTGGGTCACCGTCACGCATGTACATCGTCACGACCACGCGCAGGTAGTAGTACGCGGAGACCAGCGAGGTCAGCACGCCGATCACCGCCAGACCGGCGAAGCCGCCCTGGATCACCGCGCGGAACAGGTAAACCTTGCCGACCAGTCCAAGCGTGGGCGGCAGGCCGATGAGCGAAAGCATGAACACGGTCATGGCCGCGGCCAGGGCGGGATATTTGCGTCCAAGGCCGGCGTAATCTGAAATTTCGAGTCCTTTTCCTTCAGCCTTCTCCAAAGCGATCACCACACCCCACGCGCCGAAGTTGGTCACTGCATAAGAGACAAGATAGAACAATCCCGCCGCGACCGAGACGGGCATGACATTGGCATTGCCGTATGGCACAAAGGCCATCAGGATGTAACCTGCGTGGGCGATGCTCGAATAAGCCAGCAGACGCTTGATGTTGGTCTGCGAGACGGCGATCACGTTGCCGACGATCATGGTCAACGCGGCCAGCGCCCAGAGGATGTCCGTCAAGTCAACCGCGAGGGAGGGAAAAGCGGTGGCAAAGACGCGCAACAACGCGGCAAAACCCGCGATCTTGGCACCTGCGGCCATAAAGGCAGTGACCGCCGTCGGCGCGCCCTGATAGACATCGGGCGTCCACATGTGGAACGGAACCGCCGCGACCTTGAATCCGAATCCCACCAGGATGAGCGACGCGCCGACCAGCATCAACGTCGGGTTATAAATTCCAGCGAATGAACTGGAGAGATTAATCACGGAAACGATGCGGGCCAGCTGGGTCGTGCCTGTCGCGCCGAAGACCAGCGCGATTCCGTACACCACAAATCCCGCCGAGAACGCGCCCAGCAGGAAATATTTGAGACCTGCTTCCTCCGAGTCCGTTTTGGTGCGGTTGAAGGCGGCCAGCACGTAAAGTGGGATGGAAAGCAATTCGAGCGCGAGAAAGACGACGATCAAGTCCGCGGCCTGCGCCATGAGCATCATGCCGGCAACGCTGAACAACAACAGAGTGTAGTATTCGCCGCGCTCCAGTCCCATGCGTTTGACGTAACCATAGGCCACCGCCACGCCCAGCAGTCCGCTGACCGACAGGATGGTGTTGATGAAAATGGAAAAACCATCCAGCACAACCATGCCATTGAATCCGGTGAGGGACAGGCCGGTCTGCGCGAGGGTCAGACCAAGGGTCAGGGCCAGGCCGAGGGCCGAGAGTAGCGCCGTGATACTCTTGCGATTCTTCGGGATGAAGAGGTCCACCAGCAGGAGCACGCAGGCCCAGACCGAGAGGACGGTGAGCGGGAGGAGAGCGGTAAAGTCGAGTGATTGGGGCATATTATCCCTTTACCGTCATTGCGAGCGCTCTTTGCGAAGCAATCTCCCGCGTATAAAGAGGAGATTGCTTCGGCGGGAGAACACCGCCTCGCAATGACGAGTGAGCATTAATGCATCGCCACTGCAGCAGTGGACAGCGCAGTGATCAGATTGTTCACTGCCGGGGCCATCAGGTCAAAGAACGGTTTGGGGTAGAGGCCGATCCAGAAGATGAAGATCAGGATGGGAACCATGGTGACGATCTCACGCCAGTTCAGGTCGCGCAGGCCGTGACCGTGCTTCTTGACCTCGTCCACGATCTCGCCCTGAGGACCGAGGAACATCTTCTGGAACATGTACAAAATGTAGATGGCGGCCATGATGACGCCCGCGGCCGAAATGCCTGCGTACCACGGACTACCGATCGCGTCCGAACCGAACGCGCCGAGCAGGATGGTGAATTCGCCCACGAAACCGTTCAGCCCGGGCAAGCCCATCGAGGAGAGCGCCACAACGAGCATGATCGAGCCGAAGACCGGGGTGATCTTCCACAGCCCGCCGTAGACCTTCAACTCGCGGGTGTGAGTCTGCTCATAGATCATGCCGACAAGAAGGAACAACGCACCCGTGCTGAGGCCGTGATTGATCATCTGCAGGATCGCGCCCTGAATGCCCTGCGGGTTGAGCGCGAACAAACCCAGCATGACAAAGCCGAGGTGGCTGACCGAGGAATACGCCACCAGTTTCTTCACGTCCGCCTGCGCGTACGAGACCGCCGCGCCGTAAATGATGCCGATGGTGGCGAAGAGCGCGATCCACGGCGCGGCCTGGAGCGAAGCGCCGGGGAACATCGGGATGTTGAAGCGCAGGAAACCGTAGGTGCCCATCTTCAGCAGGACGCCCGCCAGGATGACCGAACCGGCCGTGGGCGCTTCCACGTGCGCGTCGGGCAACCACGAGTGGAGCGGCCACATCGGCACCTTGATGGCGAACGCGGCGAGGAATGCACCGAAGAGAATCATCTGTGTCTTCGGGTCGATCACGCCGCTGGTGTAGAGCGCGGGTAATTGATTGACCAAATCAGGCACGGCAAAGGTGCCGCACTTGATGGCGACGAACAGGATCGCCAACAGCATCAGGATCGAGCCCGCCATCGTATACAGGAAGAATTTGATCGCGGCATAGATGCGCCGCGGCCCGCCCCAGATGCCAATGAGGAAGTACATCGGCACGAGCGTAAATTCCCAGAAGATGTAGAACAGGAACAGGTCCTGCGCCACGAACACACCCAGCATGCCCGTTTCGAGCAGCAGGAAGAAGAGCATGAAATCCTTCACGCGCTCCTCCACCGCCGTCCACGTGGAGAGGATCGAGATGGGCGTCAGGAAGGTGGTCAACAGGACGAGCAGGATCGAGAGTCCGTCCGCGGCGAGATAGTACTGGATGTGCCAGTCGGCGACAGTGATCCAGTCGTAACGCGCCGCCAGTTGCAGGTCCGGGCTGGAGGCGGCATACTGTCCGCTGAAGAAGAACGCCCACAGCGAAATCCCGAACGTGATCAGGCTGACGACCAGCGCCGTCCAGCGCAAGAGGTTCTTCTGCGCCGAGGGCAGGAAGAGCACCACGAGCGCGCCCAACAGCGGGAAGAAGGTCATCAGGGTAAGCGGTTGAAGAAGAAATTCCATGTTCAGCCTCGTTCGATGCTATTTGAAAAGCAGGTATCCCAAAATGAGGACGACGCCCAGCAG
>DAOTXP010000228.1:0-7396 GCA_034435275.1 Anaerolineales bacterium
CGGCTTCCACTGACGCGCGGCGCGAGGGGAACGTCGGCGCGGGAAGCGGCGCCTCGGTGGGCAAGATGTTCGGTGCGAAGCAGGCCATGAAGTCCGGGCTGGGAAGCGCCAGCCTCGAGATCGGCGCGGGGATCATTGTCGGCGCGCTGGCGGTGGTCAATGCCTTCGGCGACGTGGTGGATCCTCAATACGGACAGATCATCGCCGGCCTGCGCTCGGCCAAAGTCGGGCCGCTGCAGGTCGGCGCGCCGGGTTATTTCGCCGATACGCAAGTGACGATGAAAACTTTCATCGGACGCACTATTTTGAATTTCGCATCGCGCGCCACCACGGTCCTCGGTGTGGTGGCGACCAACGCGAAACTCACCAAGGCGGAAGCGAATAAAGTGGCGCAGATGGCGCAGGATGGCGTGGCGCGCGCCATCCGCCCGGCCCACACGATGCTGGACGGCGACACGATGTTTGCCCTCTCCACCGGCGGGAAGAAGGCGGATGTCTCCACAGTGGGCGCGTACGCGGCGGAGGCGGTGGCACAGGCCATCGTCCGCGCGGCCACGCGGGCCGAATCCGCCGGGGGATTGCCGGGGCTGGGCAAATAAAATAACCATCAGTGTCTCGCCCCGCTTCGTCTTCCGCCCCTCGACAGGCTCAGGGCCTCCACTTAGCGCGATGGGCTCGCAATGACGATGGACAGCAAAAAAGACGGCCAGGATTGCGGCCGTCTTTTTTTGCCGATTGATTGTTTACTTGCCTCTGCGGCCTTTCAACTCATCTTTCAGGATGAACGTCAACACCACGCTGACGGCGGTGATCACCAGGCCACCCCAGAAGGCCGGGCCGAAGCCGTCCACATGGAAGCCGATGCCCATGGATTGGCTCACGACGCTGGTGAGCCAGAGCAGGAAAGTGTTGATGAGCAATGTGAACAGGCCGAGCGTGAGCAGGATGAGGGGGCAGGTGAGCAGTTTGAGCAGGGGACGCAGCAGGGCATTGATCAGGCCGAAGATCAACGCAATCCAAAGAATGGATACCCAACTTTCGGTCAGTTCGATGCCGGGCACGAAGGTCACCGCCACGTAGAGGGCGACCGTGTTGATCGCCCAGCGCAAAATGAATTTCGTCATTCGATTCTCCTTTTCGATCATGCTCCAGCCGCCGTCCCCGGCGGCGTATCCAGCGCCGAGGACAGGGCTGAGAGCAGTGAATATTCAGCCGCTTTCGTAAAAGGTATACGCAGGCGGACTCAGCCCGTTGCGCCCTCGGCCTGCATCCAGATGAGCGTGCGCGCGGGATCGAAGCCCGCGGCGCGGATGGAGGTGTCCAACGGGCCGACGGGATGTTCGAGCACCAGTTTTCGCCGCGCGGATAATTCCGTGCGGGCGTGGAGCAGGAGCGCGGTGACGGCCTGCGGGTCGGCGTCGGGCGCGGCCGCCAGCCAGAGGGGGTCGGCGCGGCCGCCGCTGGTCCAGGAGAGGACCGCCTGCAAGGCCTGCTCCGTGATCGAAGGGAGTGTCGAAGGGTTGTCTTTGAGTGCGGCCCATTGACGCAGGTTCATGTCCACGAAGAGGAAATACAGCCAGTAGCGCAGGCCGGGGGCGAAGCCGCTCCAGTCGAACAGGCGGTACCAGCCCAGTTCGTCGGGGTAGGCGCGTTCGAGCCACTCTTTTTGCTGGGGCCAGAAGCGCGCGGCGCGCGGGAGGATGGAGGCGAGCCGCCCGGCGGGAGGTTCGGCCGGGCCGGCCGCGGACAGCCAGGTGGTGCGGCGGAAGCGTTCGCGGAATCCCAGCCGGGAGTACAGGTCCACGGCGCCGGGGTTGTCGGCGCGCACGTGGAGCCAGATCGCATCCGCCTTGCGCTGGCGGGCATGGCTGAGGCATTCCTGCGTGAGGGCGCGGGCAATGCCGCGGCGGCGCGCCTCGGGATGGACGGCCACGTTGGCGATGAGGTGGATCTTTTTGCGGCGATGGTGAAAGGGGATCAGGCTGGCATTGCCGACGATCCTGCCGTTCTCTTCCCAGACGTAGCCGCTCATGGGCATGGAGGCGCCTTCGATGGTCTGCGAGGCCCAGCGCAGGAAGGAGTCGTCGCGGCTGGCGCGGCGCATCTGGCGGACGTAGTCCTGCCCGTCGCTGTCCATGTTGGACTGGAAGCACAGTTCGATCAGGTCGGCTACAGCGGACAGGTCGCGCAGGACGTTGAGCGGGCGCAGGTTGGGGTGCGACTCGGCGCGGGCGGGGATGGGAATGGAGGCCATTATGGGAATTATAGCGCGGAGTTGTATTTTGGTTGGGGATATGCAAAGCAGGGAGCCTCAATAAGGATGGGCCAAGAAAATCTCTTACCGCAGAAATCACAGAGTCCACACGTGTACCTGCGGCCCAGTGCAGGCAGAGAAAATTAAGGACCGATGTTGCGCGGCCCGGCCTGTACCGCAACTTTCATGCCGCCCGTTTTGCGAGATGGATCTCGCCGTACTGCGCAAAGTGAGTGGTGCAACCTTGAGAAGCCCGCGGCATAAGGTATTACCGCAATACATCATCTTTCATCTCGCGGTTGGATGTGACTCAGGGTCATGTAAATGTAACTAAAGTCACAGAATTTCTCCATATAGTTTACAATAATGGTGGTGCCCACCGTCCGCTGGACGGTTGTACGTTTTCTCTTGCCTGCCATGCGCTAATGTAGAGAACGGTTTGCTCAGCAGAGAGGAGAGTTCCAATGATGGGATTGTTTGGCGTTTATGCTGCCAGGAGAATCGGTTTGCTGACGCTTCCCGCCATCCAAAATGGTTCATCCACGAGGGGGAATATATGAGGCTCAAACCTTCCCCAAAGACATCATATCGGCTGGTGAGATTTCTTCTGCTGATCTTTCTCATCATGGCATGTGGACTGCCAAACATCACTACGCCGCCCGCCCCTTCCCCACAATTCACCCATCGAATCATCGTCTCATTGACCGAGCCCGCCGACGGCGAGTCCTATCCCATCAGCGCGGGGGTGTCTGTGCGCGGGGAGGCGATTTCGGACGGTTCGATTGCGCGCATGGAGTTGTGGATGGACGGGGAATTTTACGAAGAATACATCGCTCCCGAATCGGACCTGGGTCTGCTTGTTCATTACTGGGATTGGTCGCCGAAGACGCTTGGAACTCACACGTTGATGGTGCGCGCCTATGATGATCAAAATCGGACGGCGTTTTCCAATGCGATACATATCAAAGGAGTTGAAGACACGGGATATATCTTGATTGTCAAAGTGGAGGAAGGGGATACGATCTTGAGCATTGCGCAAAGATATAACGTGTCTGTGGATGATATTTTGCGCAATAATCCGTCTCTGGCGGGCGCATCCTCACTGCCAGTTGGAACTGAAATTTTTATTCATATTGGCGCGCCAGCGGTCACATGGGTCCCCTCGGCGGGGGCAAAGGTGTTGATGGAACTCAGCCAGTGGTCTGCCAATCGCGGGTTGAGACCGCAAGACGCGCCGACGGCGCCTTCGTTGACGGTAACAGGTCAGGGATGCGCGGCTTCGCTGTCCATTACCGACGCCTCCGATAACGAGCAGGGATTCAATGTCTATCGTTTGAATCCAGGCGCGATGTCGTTCTCGAAACTGACAACGTTACCCGCACACAAAGGGGATGGAACGATTTCGTATCAGGACACAAATTTGTATGGCTTGTATAGTTACTATGTTGCCGCGTTCGAGGCGAACGGCGAATCGGCGAGCAATTTGGCAAGTTTGAATGTTGTCGCTTCGAATTGTGCAGGCAAAAGTACGCCAATCGAATCGCTTGCCCTCGTCCCAATGAGCGTGGACAGGTATTACCTGTATTTGTCCATCAACGGCGGAGAGTGGCGGCGGTTTCCAGCGGATGATTTCACCTATTTGAAGCGGACTGATGATATTGACTTTGGACAGGTGGCAAACGCGCTGCTGCCAAATTTTGCGGGGGATATTTCCATGAAGGGAGAGGTCTGGGGCGTGGTCAATGGGACAGTGACCCTGCTTGGGATGTTCGAAAAGTCGTTTAAGGCGAATCAGCCTCCAGCGTCGTTTGACGCGTCGAGTCTTTATCTGTCCCTCACAACGAAGTTGGAAGTGCGCGGGGTGTACGATGTCAGCTCGGGAAAGCACCTGTGGCACAAGAAATGGGGGATGCAATACGATACGCATGTCTTCCGCTTTGGCACGGACACGAACGCGGCCTATGGCATCTGGCAGGTCTCCAGCGTGCCGTTTCAACCGGAGGCTTCGTTCAATCCCGCCTGTTTGTTGTTGACAGGCAAGACAAGCGGGAGCGGCACGCCTGCCTCGCCGTTTCAGTTCGATATTGATTTCTCGTCTCTCAAACCGAAGATCGAATCGGTGCAGCTTTCGCCGTTTGAAAATATGCTCGACCAGACGCCCGTCTTTTTCCCGCCGTTCTCGCCCGAAAAATTAGATGCTTCGGGCGGGCAGGCGGTGACAATGCCCAAATGGAACAACGGCGCGTTTGGCTTGGGCGGGGGACAGCCTGTGATGGCAAACTTCGACCCCTGCGCGCAAAATGTCACGGCGGAAGGCATTGTGACGTATTATGTCCGCATCCTGCCTGTCGCCAACGGACAGCCCACAGGCGCGCCGTCGAACACGGTGACAATGATCTATGATCCCAACGGCGATTTGAAAATTACCTTCCCTGCTCCGCCGCCTCTGCCCACCCAAGTCTATTACGATGTGGAGATTTTGAACTTCACGGGCGTGCATGTGCCGGAAATCCAATATCAATTTTGCGTTGTAGTGGTGGAGAATAAAGCGCCGCAGGGTTCTCCATGGTCGGGCTTTGTTCCTGGCACAGTGCTTTGCCCCGAAGTGGATCAAGGCGGGAGCGGGGATTTCCTGAGCGATCTTTCGAACGCCATCGAAGACGCGTTCAATTTCATCTCGGATCTTTACAATAAATTATCCGACTGGGTGACCGACCTGGTGGAGAAACTCAATCCGCTGTGCATTCAGGCGAACCTCGTTTCGGAAGCAATCGGCGAGGGACAAAAAGAAGTCAAGGATGCCTGTCACTTCATCGCGGCTGCCGCCGTCGCCGCCGCAAAGACGTACGCCGGCTTGCCGCCGTCGCTCCCGAACTTCGACCAACTGACGGAAATCGGAAAAGATAATCTGGTGGAACTCGCCGCGCAGCAACTTGAAGACCAGAATATTCCCTGTCCCGAAGACTGCAAGGATGTGATTCGCAAAGGCATTGACTACAGCCTGGAGCAGGCAAAAAAGAACGCCAGTAATTCCTCCTGCACGAGCGAGGTGGAAGAGGCGGGATATAAAAAACTTTGCCTGCCGTCCTACATCATCACCAAACCCGACCCGCGCGGACAGCCCGCGCCCGCCGTGGTGCAGGTGCAGGTCACGCGCCGACCCAACACCACGGGCGCGGACTTTCCCGAACCACACTCGTGTAACGTGTCCATCAGTGTGCCTGCCAAGAACGACTCGCATATCGGCCTGAGCTATACCTCGGAAGCAGGTTTCAATTGGAAGGGCGCGCCCATCGAAGGCAACCTGTTCAACGGCACAGGCGCGTTCCCCAACCTTGAGCCGGGCGAGTCAACCGTCATTCCCATCATCCTTGAGCCTCATCCCTTCTGGCTGGCGGGACACAAGGAGTATGTCAAAAAAGGCTGGAAGCCTGAACACTTCGACGATTGGTATCTGCTGTATCAGGGCGCGCTGGCGACGATCGACGCGGGCGGTTCGTGCAAATTCGAATTCCCCGAAGGCACAGGCTTTACAAATGCGGTCATCCAGGGCGACAGTCTGCAAGTCGGTCCGCTCGGTAAAGCGTGGAAGCAGACTTGTCATCCCTACAACTGCCCGTGAGGTGGAACATGACACGCAAACCATTTCTTCTCCTTTGTCTGTTCCTCGCCGCGTGCAATATGCCAGGGCAACAAACCACCTCCGCGCCGCAAGCCTGGTTCGATATGCCCCTGCCCGATACGGTTTTCTGGCCGCCCAATCCGTGCAGCCTCATCGCGCACGGCGCGTCGCCCAACGGCATCGCCGCGTTCGAAATTTCCCTCAACGGCGTGGTTGCCTCCACCCACCCAGCCTCCGATTCAAAAGCGACTCTCGCTACAATCAACACCTCCTGCCCGACTCTTGTACCTGGAAAAAATATTATCGAAGTGCGCGTGCGGGACAACGCAGGACAATGGAGCGACTCAACGCAAACCATCGTGTTCCTCGCCCAAACGGATTCGGTCACCTCCACGCCCCCGCCTCGGACCACCGAAACGCCTGTTTCTACCTTCACAGCCATCCCCACACTGACAGCGACTCTACCTCCCACCTCCACCTCTACGCCGCCCCTCACGGGCAGTGTGACCATTGAACGCGTCTCCACCAATCTTGTGTACCTGGGCGGCTCAACCTGCGGAACGAATGAAGTCACCATCCTTGCCCGCGCCGTTGCGCCAAACGGCATCACTGTCGTTGTCCTGTTCTACCGCTTCCAAACGGGCGGTTCCTCCACTGAATTCCAAAGCATGGGCATGAACCCCATCGGCGGCGACCTCTACGAACAAACGCTCAACCCGACTTCGCTGCTTGGCGGCGCCATTCCCTTCGACCAGGCAACCCTGCAATACCAAATCGTCGTCCAGCAAAACAACGGCGACACATCCCTCCGCACCCCGGTCCTGGCGGACATTGCCGTGCAGGCATGCGGTCGTGTCACCACGACTTCATGTTCATCCTACACCGATGAGCGGACTTGCATTGCAAACGGCTGTAGTTGGGTCGCCATTCCTGGAACCGTCCCCATTTACGAATGCCGAAGTCCGTAATAGGTCAGAGAGAATATATGCGCCTGATTGACAAATCCGCTGTCCCCGTCATCGTCCTGGCAGGAGGTCTGATTTATCCCGCCGAATACCTGCATCTGCCCTCTTTGATTCCCGTTGCCATTGTCATCTTCGGTCTGTTCGGCGTCTGGCTCGGCTTGTTGATGCCGACGATGAGGGTGAGAGCGGATGCGATCTGGTCCATGGAAGTTACCTTTGCTCCCGGTCACGCTTTTGCGGTCAAACTCTTGCGAATGGACAGAACCGTCATGCCGATAAACAACAAAATCGCAACTTCATTCAACAATCCGCCCCACATACGGAGCACGTACAAGTTGGCATAATCGGCAAACACGCGCAGCGCCAGCGAAGCGTGAAGCAGGAATAACTGGATATAAAATGCGGGATGGAAATTAATCGGCACGCCCAGAATGGCGGGGAAGATGATCGGCGCGTGACCAAAGATCATCGAGATGACAAAGCCGACGAAGACGACGTGCAGTGCCGCGTCGTATCTTGGACCCGCAGCCTGCGCGCCAAAAATCAGATTCAACG
>DAOTXP010000229.1:0-1681 GCA_034435275.1 Anaerolineales bacterium
GCGACGCGCCGGGCGTGCTCCCAACCAGGTGCTCGCGCGGCAGGGTCGGCGAATAATACAGCACGCTTCCCTCCTGAGCCGTGACAACCTGCAATCCCAGCGCTTGAGCCACTGCATTGTTTCTTTGCAGGACGCGTTTATCCTCGTCGAGGCTGTTATATGATGAAGCGGAAGGGATGTATCCTGCGATGAGCACGAGCAGGAACGCGGCCGCCATCGTCGCCTGTAGAGCGCTCTGGTTTGCACCCAAGCGCGGATGTCCCTCCGTCAATTTGTTGAGGGCCGCGCTTCCCTCGGTCAGACTGACAAGCATCAGTAAAAGAAAAAGATGGAATTGCAGAATCAGTGAATCGGCCCCGCTGTAATCGAGGACATACGCAAGCAGGGCGGTGGCTGGCGCAAGCGCCGGTAGTGCCTGGCGATGACGTTGAATCCCCCATCCCGCCCAGGCCGCCGCGAGCAAAGGAGAGACGCTCCAGAGAATCTTGCGGACGAGGGAATCTTCCTTGACTCGTCCGCGATAGTAATTGTTAGCCCACTCTACAACGCGGCGGATTACTTTCGTTGTGCCCGATATTAGTTGACGACTCGCTGTGCGCAGTTCAGATGAGTCGGGCGGAGTCAATGCAGGCCATTGTTTCAGGCCCGCCATCTGGTATTCGCTTCCAGCCTGTACCACGTTGAAGAATGATCTGCTTAGATTTCCAATGTGAATTACAGTGAAGATCAAGCCGAGGAGGAGCATGATGGTCCAGGCCCACATTGCACGGACGCGGCGCGCGGCGAGGAAAAATCCCAGCAAGATGCCCAGCGCGGCGACAGGAAAGAACGCGTCGGTCGTGGACCCGCGAGTGCTCGCCGCCAGCCCGCTTGACAGGCTCCACATGCAAGCCAGCATGAGACTGATTGTGAGGACCGGACGGCCCGTATTCACGGCGTGCCTTTCGATGCAGCCCCTTCTTGTACGTGCACGGCTACGAACTGACCCGTCGGGATGTACTGCCAGGCCCATTTGCCGCTTTGTTCTGCGCGGGTTTCGGGTTTCTTAAGTTGCTCGCGCGTGATGAGATGACAAGCATATCCCTTTTTCTGTAAGATCTCGACCAGCGGGCGCGAGGATTGGTCTCCACCGAAGGAGGCGGGATCGAGGAAAAGAATCGTCGGTCTGATGCCGCACTGTTTCAGCAATTCGAGGTGCTTGAACCAATCAGGCCGCGTCGAGGCAGTGACAATGATCAGGCTGGCGTGCTGTTCAATGGCGGGGCGCGAGCGCCCAAGGAACAAATTCAAATCGAGATCAGAGGGCGCGGCCTGCGCCAGCGCGTAGAGGATTTCCCAGCGCTGGGTCTTGCTGTGACGCGGCGGCAGGCGCGCAGGCTCACGTCCATTGATGAGAAGTCCCACGCGCTTTTTCCGCGCCAAGCCCAGGTCCGCGAGGGAGGCGGCGAGAGTCACTGCGGCCTCTTCGGTGGAATTGACACCGTCGCCTGTCTGCGCGCGTTCATCCAGATCCAATAGAATCCACCAATCGCCCGCGGGTGCGTTTTCGAAGAGTCGTACGAAAAATTTTCCCTGGCGGGCGGTGGTAGGCCAGTGGATCAAGCGGCGGCTGTCGCCCGCGCGGTACTCACGCACAGAGGCCGCGTTAATCGAAGGCTCAGGCGTGTTCGGCCGCGGCCGT
>DAOTXP010000230.1:0-10966 GCA_034435275.1 Anaerolineales bacterium
AGATTTTACGAAAGAAGCACGGCTTCCGCGGCTATATCCATCTCAAGATCATGCCGGGTGCAGAAAAGGATCAGGTCTTCCGCGCCATGCAATTAGCCGACCGCGTCTCGATCAACCTCGAAGCGCCGAATACGAATCGCCTGGCGCGGCATGCACCCCATAAAATTTTCCTCGAGGAATTGCTTCAACCGCTCAAATGGGTCGAGGAGATTCGGCGCACGCGTCCCGCGCACCTCGGCTGGAACGGCCGCTGGCCTTCCACGGTCACACAGTTCGTAGCCGGCGGCGCGGACGAATCAGATCTCGAACTGCTCACCACCACAAACTGGCTCCACAAAAACGTCCGCCTGAAGCGCGCCTACTTCTCGGCCTTCCATCCGATTCCCGATACGCCGCTCGAGAACAAGCCTGCGGTGGATCCGTTGCGCGAACATCGTTTGTATCAAGCCTCCTTCCTGCTGCGCGATTATGGCTTCGACCTCGAGGAACTGCCGTTCACAAACGACGAAAACCTCCCGCTTCACGCGGACCCAAAGCTGGCCTGGGCGCAAACGAACCTGATCCACGACCCCATCGAGATCACCCGCGCCGAGCGCCGCGACCTGCTGCGCATCCCGGGCATCGGCCCGAAAGGCGCCGAAGCGATTCTGCGCTCGCGTCGACAGGGGAAATTGCGCGATCTATCCATGCTGAAAAAACTGGGGGTCATTGCCGAGCGCGCCGCGCCCTTCGTTTTGCTGGATGGACGTTATACCCCGCAGCAATTAAATCTGTTTTAAATCCATTCCTGATTATGTAGATTTTGTGTGAATTGGGGAATAGCCGCATCGCAAATTAATCTCTGCCTTAATTTCAATCAGTATAGTTGCGCAATTATTCGACCGAGGAGGCCGCATGGAATTCTTTAATCGCCTGATCTATGTGCTGACTGAAGTGCATCCCCTGCATCCGATGCTGGTGCACTTTCCCATCGGTTTGACGGGTGCCGCGGCGTTCTTCATCCTGCTCGCACTCCTCAACAAGAGCAAGAGCCTTGAACAAGCCGCTTTTGCAAATATCGCGCTTGCGACAGCCGCCACACTGGTTGCAGGGATCACGGGTATCTATGACAACCGGCTTACGTACGATGGCGACGCGCCGAATGCAACCG
This sequence comes from Anaerolineales bacterium, assembly GCA_034435275.1. GTDB lineage: Bacteria > Chloroflexota > Anaerolineae > Anaerolineales > Villigracilaceae > JBFMCC01. Next base: position 1,151 of record DAOTXP010000230.1, read on the forward strand.
TCAAGATCATTCTTGCAACCATCCTGCTTGTATTGACAGGCAGTACGGCCGTCGCACGCTGGCGCAATCCAAATCTCTTCGAGGACTCCCGGGCGCTTTATGCGGCTTCCTATTTTGTCAGTTTCGGGATCGCCGTCGTGCTGGCCTTTTTAGGCGGCGTCATCCTTTACGGGTTCTAAATTTACAACCAAAGGAAGATTACATGTCCACCACTGGCAACATCCAGATGATCGTCACCCTACTTGTTGTAAGCCTTGTCATGACAGCCTGTGGACCCTCCGCTTCTGTCGCGACCGTTACGTCCGCCCCAACCGAGGTGATTATCGAGCCAACCGTCACGCCAACCGATGCGCCGACAGAACAAGCCGTTATCGAGCCGACTGCGACAACCGCCGCCGCAACGGAGCCGCCGGCGGCCGCTGCCGTCAGTTTTGCCAATGACATCCTGCCGATTCTCGAAAGCCGCTGTTTGAACTGCCACGGCGGACGTGAAACGAAGGAAGGCCTGAGCCTGGCAAGTTTCAGCGCGTTGATGGCTGGTTCGGATAATGGCCCCGTGGTCGTTCCCGGCGATGCAGACAACAGCCTGTTGGCGCAACAACTGTTGAACGGCAAAATGCCCAAGCGCGGACCCAAACTCACTCCCGATCAGGTGCAACTGATCGTGGATTGGATCAATGCAGGTGCGTTGAACAATTAAAAAGAAAACTCCGAGGTCATCCGCCTCGGAGTTTTTGATAGGCTGTCTCCCACGGCTTTCCCAACCGATGATTTTCTGACACCCGCACCTTGCCCAGTTTTTGCGCGGTCTGCGCCGAGACCAGGGCAACCGCACCCCAATCTTCATTCAAAACAGCAGATTTCATTTTCTCGGCATATTGTCCCGCCCACATCCATTCCATGCGGAATCTGTCGGCCTTGACCCAGTAATCGCGCTTCTCCCACGCCGCGACGGAGGCGTCAATGCCTTCAGCGATGGCCGACAAGGCCAGGGCGATGAAAGCGGCCAGGTCGCGCGCGGCGGGCGTCGGTTCGGTCTGCTTCGCCAGTTCACGGATGGCGAGCACGATGGCTTTGGTCAGCCGGGTGCGGTCTTTTCCAGCGGAATCAGGGTTGATGACGCGGCTCAATTGAATTCTCCTGTCTTAAATTATCAGGCGCGGGATTATACCGTATCCTCGTTGACGCTCGTTCCCCTCTCGCTTATAATCTTTCCGCCAACGGAACGTCACGACCGTTACGAATTTCGGGGACGTGCTGGAACTGGCAGACAGGCATGACTTAGGATCATGTGCCGCAAGGCGTGAGGGTTCAAGTCCCTCCGTCCCCATCAACCCAAATCGAGGAAATGACATTGAAAATAGATAAAACAATTCGCGACGACCACCAGGCCGAATTGGTGGTTGAAATCGAAGCCGAGCGAATGGAGGCGGCCAAACGACGCGCGGCGCGCAAACTGTCCGAACGAGGCAAGATCCCCGGCTTTCGCCCGGGCAAGGCGCCGTACGAAATGGTCCGCCGCCAGTATGGGGACGAGGCCATCGTCGAGCAGGCAATTGACTTGCTGGTGGACGAGGTCTATCCCGACGTACTCAAGCAGGCTGAAGTGGAGCCGTCGGCCATGGGGGCGCTCGAAAAGATCGAGAACCTCGATCCGCCCAAGTTTATCTTCCGCGTCCCATTGATGCCGACGGTGGATCTGGGCAGTTTCGAGAAGATTCGCAAGCCGTACGAATGGACGGCCCCCGGGGAAGACGAACTCGACAAGGCGCTCGATGACCTGCGCCAGATGTACGGCACGACCGAGACGGTCGAGCGCGAGATTCAGGTGGGCGACTATGTCCTCGTTGACGTGAAAGGTGAAGCAGACAAAGCCGCCGAGGGCGAAGACCTCGATCTCTCGCGGGACGGGGTGGCTGTCCTCGTCCGCAAAGAGGACCGCGACGACGAATGGCCCTTCCCCGGCTTCGCCCGCGCACTGGTCGGCACGAAGGCGGGAGAGAGCAAGACGATCAAACACAAATTCCCCAAGGACTTTTCGGACGAGAAATTACAGGGTAAGGCTGTAACCTACACCGCAACCGTCAAGACCGTGCGCGGCGTGACCCTGCCTGAATTGAACGACGACTTCGCGAAGATGGTCGGCCAGAATTTCGAGACGCTGGACCAGTTGAAGGATGTTGTGAAGAAAGATCTGGAGGCGCGCTCGAAGGCCGATTACGACGACAAGTACTTTGCCGAATTGATTGACGCCATCAAGGCAGGTGCGACCATCAAATACCCGCCGCAGGTGCTGGAGCACGAAGGCGAGCATGTTGTTGACGAGTTGCGCCAGAGGCTTGCCAGCCAAAACATGGATCTGGAAACTTATCTCAAGGTCCGCAACACGACCATGGAAAAATTCATGGAGGAGGAAGTCCGCCCGGTGGCGATCAAACGTCTCGAACGCGGCTTGATCATGGATGAAGTCGCGCGCCGCGAAAAAGTCGAGATCGACGAGGCGGCGCTCGGCGAAGAGTTCAATCAAACGCTCAACAATCTTGCGGTGCAGAATGCGATAGATTTTGACAGACTCAACAAAAGCGGACGCAGAACACAGGAACGATTCAGCCAATTGATCGCCAACGAATCGGCCGCGCGGCTGATGACGCGGCGTACGCTCGAACGTTTGAAGGAGATCGCCACCGGCGAGGGCAAGCCGAAAACGGAAATGGCCGAAGGCAAGGACGAACCCGAGAAAACGGCATCGGGTTCAAAGTCAAGGAAAGAGGCAGGGCCGTCCAAAGAAAAGAAAGCGACCGGCAAAAAGCCTGAGGTGAAAAGTCCGAGCAAAGTTCGCCCAAAAAATTAACACAAATCCAACATAACGCGAGTATGATTGCTGAAAATTGGAGGTACCATGATCCCCGAATTCAAGAATGTCATCCCGATGGTCATCGAATCGTCTGGCCGCGGCGAGCGCGCTTACGACATTTACTCGTTACTGCTCAAGGAGCGCATCATTTTCCTCGGCACCCCGATTGACGACCAGGTCGCCAACGTGATCGTGGCGCAACTGCTCTTCCTCAATCACGAGGATCCGGAGCGTGAGATTCGCATGTATATCAACTCACCCGGCGGCGTGATCTACGCCGGTATGGCCATCTACGACACGATGAAGATCATTTCGAACCCGATCAGCACGACCGCCGTGGGCGTGACCGCCTCGTTCGGGACCGTGCTGCTGGCTGCCGGGACTAAGGGCCGCCGCTACGCCCTGCCCCACGCGACCATCCACATGCATCAGCCGCTGGGCGGCGCGCAGGGCCAGGCCACCGACATCGCCATCGCGGCCAAGCAGATCATGCGCCAGAAGGAAATCCTGAATGGCATTTTGGCCGAGCACACCGGCCAGACCCTCGAGGTGATCGAGCGCGATACCGACCGCGATTTTTATATGGACGCCAGGCAGGCTGTGGAATATGGCCTCGTGGATCAGGTGTTGGAAGTTCCCGAGAAAGTTAAGTAGTTTGGTAGTTCAGCAGTTTTGTGGTTTGGTGGTTGAGCCCGTCGAGGAATCGGCGGGCTTTTTTACTCCGATACGGGAGAAAGGATGGGAGGTGGTCAAGGTATAATCGCGGCAGGAGAGTTGCAATGACCTTTTCAATCGTAGCCTTTGATGAAAAAGAACAGGTATGGGGCATTGCTGTTGCCTCCAAGTTTCCGGCGGTGGGTGCAGTGGTTCCCTGGGCACAGGCCGGTGCAGGCGCGGTGGCAACGCAGTCCTTTGCCAACACATCCTATGGTCCGCGCGGACTGGAGATGATGGCCGGGGGAATGTCTGCTGAGGAGACACTTGCCAGATTATTGGGTGATGATCCCGACAAGGAACTCCGCCAGGTCGGATTGGTGGATGCCCAGGGGCGCGCTGCCACATTTACAGGTCCGGGCTGTTTCGCCTGGGCGGGCGGGGTGGCCGGTCCCGGTTACGCCTGTCAAGGGAATATCCTCGCGGGCGAGCACGTGGTCAGGGCACTGGAAAAAACATTCCTAGAAACCCGAGGCGACCTGCCGACTCGCTTGCACACCGCGCTCCTCGCGGCTGATCGCGCCGGAGGGGATCGTCGCGGGCGACAGAGCGCGGCCATTTACGTGGTCAAGGCGAAGGGCGGTTACGCGGGCTTCAATGACCGCTGGCTGGATTACCGCGTGGACGATCACGAGGACCCGGTATCGAGGCTGGGCGAACTGATCGAGATGCATCGTCTGTATTTCGGCAAAAGCGACGAAAGTGACCGCCTCGAACTCAGCGGTTCCGCGTTGACACAGATGCAGGAGATTGTGAGGCGGCTTGGGTATTGGAGTCCCGAGGGTGACTTTCGTGACGCGTTCTCCGCGTTCATTGCCAACGAAAATTTCGAGGAACGCGCCGATCCCGAAGGCCGCTGGATCGACCGGCCTGTATTCGAATATCTGACGCGCAAATTCGGAAAGTGAACGGCATGCTTCCTGCTCGCATCAAAGCCCTCATTCTCGACATGGACGGCGTGCTGTGGAAATCGGACGCGCCGATTGGCAATCTTCCCGTGATTTTTGACCGCATCCGCGCCCGCGACCTGAGGTTTGTCTTTGCCACGAACAACGGCACAAGGACCCCTCAGCAATACGTTCAAAAACTTGCCGAATTCGAAGTGACAATTGATCCGTGGCAGGTGCTTACATCTGCCCTGTGCGTCGCCCACATGCTGGAACAGAAATTTCCTCGGGGTAGCAAAGTGTTTGTCATCGGCGGGGATGGGATTCGCGCTGCCCTGACGGAAAAGGGATTCGAGATTCTATCCGTGGAAGATGCCTCGCAGGCCGATGTGTTTGTCATGGGCATTGACCGCACAATCAACTTTGCCAAAATGAGCGAGGCGGCTTTGCTTGTGCGACGCGGCGTTCCCTTCTATGCCACCAACCCGGATAAGACCTTCCCTACCCCGCGCGGCGAAATCCCCGGCGCGGGCGCGTGGCTCTCGGTCATCACCACCGCCACCGGCATCGAGCCAATCTATGCAGGCAAGCCATATCCGTATTTGATGGAAATGGCGCTGGAGAGATTGGGAACAGAGAAAAGGGAGACCCTCGTGATCGGCGACCGGTTGGAGACCGACATTGCCGCGGGCCAGGCTGTGGGTTGTCCAACTGCGTTGTTGCTAAGCGGAATCAGTACGAGAGAACAGGGAAAGGCCTGGAAACCGAAACCCAACTTGATTGTTCAGGATCTGGAAACTCTGGTCGGATAAACGCATAGTCCCTTCACAGGAAGGGACTATGCTTCATCACTCCATCGGTGTCTCTGTCGGAGTGGGCGACGGTGTTGCAGATGCCGCAGTGGTTGCCGTCCCACCGGAGACTTTGATGACAGCCGTCAGCACCGTACCGAAGGGTGTATTAGAGTCGTTGAACAACCGCCAGACACTCGTGTAGTCTCCCGCAGTAGTGGGCGCGGTCAAAACAATGGAAATTTCGGCCTGCTGGCCGGGCGCGACGGTCTTGCCGATGGGTGTGGCCGTGCCGCCCATCTGGTTTCCATAGCCGAAGCCGATTTTATAGGTGGCTGTCCAGGTACATGTGCCGCTGTTTTGAACTCTCCATGTTTTGGTAAAGGTCTGCCCAGGCGTCATGACCGTACCATCGGGAATGGTCACATCGGTTACAAACACTGAGTTGTCACACAAAACCTGCGTGGCCGTCACGCCGACGATCGGTGTCGCGGATGTGGGCGAGGCAAGCGGCGCGCTCGTCGGTGTGGATGTGAAGGTCGCGGTCGGTGCGGCCAACGCGGTGGCGGTCAGTTGCGAGGAAAAAGCCTGCACAGCCTGTGTCTGGATGATGCTCACGTCAACCGGTGTTGCCGTGGGAGTCAATTCGGCATCCGATGGCCCACAAGCGGTCAACACCAGAACGAGAACCGTCGCGAGCCAGATCACATTACGAACTCTGATAGTCATGGAACCTCCAGTCTAATCGAGCGCCAATTATAGTACAGGATTCTACCGTGATAGAATCACACCCACGAAATGACTCCTCTCCCATTAATCTACGACTTAGATTTGCCCGCGCTGACCTCGCTGATCGAATCCTGGGGACAACCTGCCTATCGCGCCCGCCAGGTTTGGGAGGGGCTGTATCATCAATTGTGGAACGATCCCGCCCAGTTTAGGAATCTGCCGTCAGTATTAAGAACGAAGTTGGCCGAAACTCTGCGCTTCGACGCTCTCGACGCAGGCATATTCGTCGAGTCAGCTGACGGACAAACACGCAAAACGCTTTTCAAATTGCACGATGACAAGGTTATCGAGGCTGTGCTGATGCGCTACGATAAACGCCGCACGCTGTGCATTAGTTCGCAGGCAGGCTGCGCCATGGGGTGTGTATTTTGCGCCACCGGGCAGATGGGTTTCAAACGTCACCTCTCCAGTGGTGAAATCGTGGCGCAGGTGATGCATTATGCGCGCCTGCTGCATGCCGAGAGACAAACGGTCACCAACGTGGTCATAATGGGCATGGGCGAACCGTTCCACAACTACGATAACACAATGGCCGCCATTGACCGGCTCAACGATCCCGATGGATACAACTTCGGCGCTCGCCGCTTTACCATCTCGACCGTGGGCCTGGTCCCGATGATTCGGCGCTTCGCGGACGAGAAGCGTCAGGTCAACCTCGCCGTCTCACTCCACGCCGCGGACGACGATCTGCGCCTGAGCATGCTGCCTGTGGACAAACGCTACCCCATCGCGGATTTGCTGGAAGCCTGCCGATACTACGTCAACAAGACCAGGCGGCGCATCACATTCGAATGGGCATTGATCAACGAAGTAAATGATACACCCGAGCAGGCGCGCAAACTCGCCTCCCTGCTGAAGGGATTGTTATGCCACGTCAACGCCATTCCTCTAAATCCAACCACCGGCTACAGCGGCGCGGCAACCACGCGTCAGCGGGCACAGGCGTTCAAAGAATCGCTGGAGCAGGCCGGGATCCCATGCACGATTCGAATGCGACGCGGGATTGAGATTCAGGCTGGGTGTGGTCAGCTTGCCGGTGGTATTGTTTGAGTTTGGTAGGGGTTGTGTCTTGTTTTGGAATATATTGGCTACACGAAATATGCTTCTTTCGGTTTCTTGCAAGAACCATTTGTTTGAAGTATAGTCAGTCCGAATTCCTGAAAAAACAGAGGCCTATGTCCACAGAAACCCGATCCTGGCTCGACCGTCCCATCCATCCTGCCCTGCCAGCCATTACGCGTGAAATTGTGCTCTTCGCCGCAGTGTTGATCCTCGCGGCCGTCACCCGCTTTTACGATCTCGGCGCGCGCGTGATGAGCCACGACGAAAGCCTGCATACCTATTTTTCCTGGCTACTTTCTCGCGGCCAGGGCTATCAGCATAGCCCAATGATGCACGGCCCCGGCCAATTCCACATGCTGGCGCTGGTTTATTTTCTGTTCGGGGCCAGCGATTTCACCTCGCGCGTCCCCGCCGCCCTGTTCGGCATCGCGACGGTCTGGATGGTATGGTACTGGCGACGGTATCTTGGGAATATCGGCGCATTGATCGCAGGCTTCCTGATGGTCATTTCGCCTTATATGCTGTATTACTCACGCTACACCCGCAACGAGTCGTTTGCGGCTTTCTCGGGTGTGCTGATGTTATATGCCATACTCCGTTACCTAGAGACCGGCAACAAGCGCTATGTCTTCCTTGTTACGACTGCCCTGCTCATACATTTCACGGCAAAAGAAACCGCATTTATTTACACCGCCCAGGCGCTCTTGTTTCTGACGGTCTATTTCATCGCGCGCGTGACGCGACAGGCCTGGCCCGACCGCGAAAACGATTACCGCGGTTTTATTATCACGCTGGCAATAGGGATTGCACTCATCGCGATCGCCCTCGGGCTTGGGCTTGCTGGCCGCGAGGCGGAAATCCTCTCGGCGACAGAGACCGCCGCGCCCGCTGACCCGGGAGCGGCTCCGCCGTTCGAGCCCGAGTCTGGCGGTGCAACCCTGCCCCTTATCTTAACAGCACTCGGGATAATGGCACTGGTTGCCGCAGCCCGGTTCCTGATCCGCGGCTATGGCTGGCAGACGGTCCGAACGGAACGCTCATTCGATTTGCTCATCATGATCGGCACCATCGTGCTGCCCATGCTGACACCCTTCCTGCTGAAGGCCTTTAACTGGAAAATCCCCACCGAGGTGGCCGAAGTCAACACGCTCACTTCAACCGACCTTTTCCGTTTAGGCGCTTTCATCGTTCCGGCATTCCTGATTTCCATTGCGATCGGCATTTTGTGGAATCGGAATCTATGGTGGAAGGCCTATCTGCTTTTTTGGAGCGTGTTCACGGTGCTGTATACCACGATATTTACAAATAGCGCCGGCTTCTTCACCGGCATTATTGGCTCGCTTGGCTACTGGCTGGTACAACAGGGTGTGGAGCGCGGAAGTCAGCCGTGGTACTACTATCTCTTGATTCAGATCCCAATTTACGAGTTCCTCCCGGCGCTGGGAAGCGTGCTGGCAATGATCGTTGTGCTGCGCCGCCGCTTGGAGCTTGCCGTCACCCCCGTTCAGACTGAGGCGGAGCAGGAATCGGTCGAAGCGAATTTCAACAACACGACTAACCTTCTCATCTGGTGGTCGTTGTCCAGCATTGCCGCCCTCACCATTGCGGGCGAGAAAATGCCCTGGCTCACCGTCCACATGGCCTGGCCGATGATCCTGTTGACCGGGTGGGGACTCAATCACGTTGTCACAACCACCGATTGGGAGGGACTGCGCCAGCGGCACCCCTGGCTCACACTGGCCGCGATGTTCGTCTTCCTCACCAGCCTGTCTGCCAGCCTGATTGCCTTGAGCGGCCCCACCCCACCCTTCCAGGGTCAGGAACTGGAACAATTGCAGGCAACCGGCAATTTCCTCTTGCCGGCCCTGGCGGCGGCCGCCAGCGCGGCGGGACTCTACTACCTGCTCCGCGATTGGAGTCCGGGCCACGTTACGCGCATGATCACGTTGACGTTCTTTGCAATCCTCTCGATCCTGACCGCACGCGCCTCGTTTCGCGCCGCGTACATCAATTACGACCATGCCACCGAATACCTGGTCTACGCGCACGCCGCGACCGGTGTGAAGGAAGTCATCGCACAGGCGGAGGAAATCTCGCGGCGCACGGCCGGCGGATTGAACGTCGCCCTTGCCTATGACGCGAGCCAGCCCGACACGGGCGTTTCCTGGCCGGTGGTCTGGTACCTGCGCGATTTTACCAATCAGCGCTCGTTCGACGTGCCGACGCGCTCACTTCGGGATGCGGTTATCATTATCGTGGATCAAAAGAACTTCGATAAGATCGAGGCTGCCATCGGTGACGGTTATTATCGCTTCGATTACATCCGCATGTGGTGGCCCAATCAGGATTATTTCACCCTGAGCAATCCGCGCGATCCAGCCCTGCCCTTCGACGAGAATTATTCCTGCCGCGGCCTGCTCGGGTTTTACCGCTGGAACAAGTCCAGGGACTACAGTCCAATCTGCAACACGCTCACGGATCCAAACATGCGCGCCGGCATCATTGATATCTGGCTCAACCGCGATTTCACCCGCTACGGGCAGGCGCTTGCCGCCAGGAATCCTGCGGAGAACACCGCAAGGTTCACGCTCGCGCAATGGGATCCCGCCGATCAAATGCGCCTCTATATCCGCAAGGATGTGGCCTCACAGATCTGGAACTACGGTGTTTGCCCATCCGTGTCGTCGCAGGCCGAGTATCCCACCCTGGGCAAAATCGT
>DAOTXP010000231.1:0-10449 GCA_034435275.1 Anaerolineales bacterium
GGGCCACTTCCACCGCGCCCAGTTTCTCGGCTGGGAATTCATGCACGGTATATGCAACCCGGCGCGCATCCAGGAATCGCGTGACGTTGTTTTTGACGGTCACCTTTTGATTCAAATCCTGTACAATTATATACAAAAAGGAGGTCTGTATGCCCAATCAGGAACAGGAAAGATTGAAGCGCCTCCGCGACAGGCAACTGGCCGCCCGCGATCCGCTGGTCAAACAGCGCAAATTCCAGCACGACAGCGCCGTCAAGGAAAGGCGCATGAGAAAGCCCTTCTCTCTCACCAAGGCCTGGGGTGAACTGCCGCATATTGTCAAATCGCCCTTCTATGGCCTCGTGGTGGGAATTGTGGTCACGGTCATTCTTCCAAACGTATGGATTTCCCCCTGGGCGATCTTTGCCGGGGCGGGGCTGACAATCATCTTCATCGTCTTCGGGGTGGTCACCGGCAATTCGCTCGACCTGCGCGATCGGATCAGGGACAATATAAAGTAACCGAGAGAATCGCGTTTTTTCCTGGGGGGTTGATTCCGCAGTACAATTATCAGCATGAAGGCTGTCAAGGCCGCAGAAGGCATCCAGCAACTTTTGGATTCGCTCCCCGATTCCTATTCTCTCGCGGACCGCGAACTGATCCAGCGCGCTTACCGCGTGGCCGAAGAGGCCCACCGCGGACAGAAGCGCGCCTCGGGCGAGCCTTATATTACCCACTGCGTGGCTGTGGCCGGCATTCTGGCCGACCTGCGCGTCCCGCCGGAGGTTGTAGCGGCGGGACTTTTACATGACACCGTCGAGGACACCCAGATTACCCTGCAAGACATCCGCCGCGACTTCGGTGACACGGTGGCCGTGCTTGTGGACGGCGTCACCAAACTGACCAACCTGCCGCGCGTCTCGCGCGGCGACCAGCATGCCGATACATCCAACGGCAACGGGGCCGAGCCAACAACGGAGGAAGCCTCCACCACCCTGCTTGGCCGCAAACAGGACCTTGTCTCGGAAACCTTGCGTAAGACATTCCTCGCCATGGGCGAAGACGTGCGCGTGGTGCTCATCAAACTGGCGGACCGTCTGCACAACATGCGCACCCTCGGCTTCATGACCGAGGCCAAACGCAAGCGCATCGCCCAGCAGACCCTCGACATTTTCGCACCCCTCGCCAACCGCCTTGGCATCTGGCAGATCAAGTGGGAATTGGAAGACCTTTCGCTCCGTTACGTCCAGCCTGAAAAATACAAAGAGATCGCCGAACAACTGGCCGAACGCCGCCCAGACCGGGAAGCCAGCGTCAACGCCATCGTCGCGCGCCTGCGCGAACTGCTCGCCGATAACAACATCAAGGTCGAGGCCACCGGCCGCCCCAAGCACATCTATTCCATCTACAAGAAGATGGTGGAAAAGGGCAAGCCCTTCGAACTGGTGCGCGATGTGCGCGCCGTCCGCCTCATCGTCCCGGACGTCCCGGCCTGTTACGCCACTCTCGGCCTGATCCACACCCGCTGGCGGCCCATCCCCGGCGAGTTCGACGATTACATCGCCGCGCCGAAGGACAATTTCTACCAATCCCTGCACACCGCCGTGATCTACGACGACGGCAAGCCGCTCGAAGTGCAGATCCGCACGCCCGAAATGCACCAGAACGCCGAACTGGGCATCGCCGCGCACTGGCGTTACAAGGAAGGCAAGGCGCGCGATTCGGCCTTCGAACAGCATGTCAACTGGCTGCGCGCCATGATGGACTGGAAGCAGGATGTGGACGACGCCCAGGAGTTCGTGGACGGGATGAAGTCCGATGTGTTCAAGGACCGCGTCTACGTCTTCACCCCGCGCGGCGACATCATTGACCTGCCGGCTGGCTCCACGCCGATAGACTTTGCCTACCACGTCCACACAGACATCGGACACCGCTGCCGCGGGGCGCGTGTGAGCGGGAAGCTCGTCCCGCTGGACCACGAACTGAAGACCGGCGACCAGGTCGAAATCCTGACCGCGAAGCGGGGCGGCCCCAGCCGCGACTGGCTCAACGTCAACCTGGGACTGGTCCGCACCCAGCGCGCCCGCGCCAAGATCCGCATCTGGTTCAAGAAACAGGATTACGAACAAAACCTGTCTTCAGGACGCGAACTGCTGGAACGCGAACTCACGCGCCTCGGCCTGCCGGAGACAAACTTCGAAACCCTGGCGCGCAAGGTGGGCTTTAAGACGCCCGACGAACTCTTCGTGGCGCTGGGTACCGGCGATCTTTCGGTCAGCCGAATCGTCAAGGAACTTTCCGAGACGGAGGAAAACGCGGACCTGCTAACCTCGGTCTCGCTGCCCTCCAGCGCGCCGACCAGCACCGAGGCCATCAACGTGGTCGGGTTGAAAGGCCTGCTGACCACGATGGGCAAATGCTGTAACCCGACACCCGGCGACGAGATCATCGGTTACATCACGCGCGGACGCGGTGCCACCATTCACCGACAGGATTGCCCGAACATCCTACGCATCCGCGACCGCGAGCGGCTGGTGCGCGTGTCGTGGGGTGAACACGTGCGCACCTATCCCGTCCCGGTGCGCATCACCGCCTACGACCGTCAGGGGCTGATGGGCGATATTTCCAACCTGCTCACCAACGAGGGGGTGAATATTCTGGATGTCGGCGTGAAGGTCAACCAGAATCTGGCTGACCTGAGGCTGATTCTCGAAGTGAAAGACATTGCCCAATTGAGCCGCATACTCACCCGCATCGAAAACATCCCCAACGTGCTCGAAGCGCAAAGAGTCAAACCAGGGTAGGCTTTTCCTTCCAGAATCCAAAGTCTCCGGACTTTGGATTCCAACTTGAACACGCAAAATCAAGTATAATGCCGCCGTCCCAATGCGAGGTTCAATGAGCCTGTTGAGCGTTCAGGCGGCGCAGAAACGCATCCTTTCACTCCTCGAATCAGTCGAGCCCGAAAATCTGCCTCTGACGGAGTGCACTAACCGCGTGCTCGCGGAAGACATCGCCGCTGCGGCCGACCTCCCCCCTTTCGACAATTCAGCGATGGATGGATTTGCCGTCCGCAGCGCGGACGTGGCCGCCGCCTCGCCCGCTTCCCCGCGGACCCTGCGCGTGGTCGCCGATATCGCCGCGGGCGCGGCCCCCGAGGCGAGCCTCGCGCCCGGTCAGGCGGCCCGCATCACGACCGGCGCACCCCTGCCCAAAGGCGCCGACGCGGTCGTACCCGTCGAAGATACGGATTTCAACGAACGCGCCCCGGGGACTCCCGCGCCCGGCCAGGTTCAGGTCTTCCGTCCGGTCGCAACAGGAGGTTTTGTCCGTTCGCGCGGCATGGACGCGCGCGCCGGGCAGGTCGTGCTTGCCAAAGGCCGGAGGCTGCGCCCGCAGGACATCGGCCTGATGGCAATGCTCGGCATGGCCAATGTTTCAGTCCATCGAAAGCCGCGCGTGGCCCTGCTCTCCAGCGGCGACGAATTGCTCCCCCTCCACCAGCCGCTCACTGCCGGGAAAATCCATGATTCAAACTCATACGCCCTCGCCGCGCAAGTGGAAAGTGCGGGCGCAGAGTGTATTCGCCTCGGCATCGCCGCCGATACGCGCGCCGCGATCACCTCCCTGCTCGAACAGGCCGTAACATCCCGCGCCGATCTGATTCTGTCCTCCGCGGGCGTCTCGGTCGGCGCGTATGATTTTGTCAAGGAGGCGGTGGAGGCGCATGGTCAATTGAATTTCTGGCGCGTGAACATGCGCCCGGGCAAGCCGCTGGCCTTCGGGAATTACCGCGGTGTGCCGTTCTTCGGCCTGCCGGGCAACCCGGTCTCGGCGTTTGTCACCTTCGAGGTATTTGCGCGGGCCGCCATCGAAAGGTTGTCGGGGATGACCGGTTCATCGAGGCCGCGCGCTCGCGTCCGTCTGGAAGAGGCGGTGGAATCCGATGGACGAGAATCGTACCTGCGGGCGGTGGTCCGCCCGGCGGACGGGATTCTGTCCGCGCACCTCACGGGACATCAGGGATCTGGCAACCTGCTTTCGCTGGTGCAGGCAAATGCTTTACTTATTGTGCCCGCTGGGGTAAAATCGCTGCCTGCTGGACGGGAAGTGGAAGCCTGGCTGTTATAAATCGAGGACATTCATGGATAAGTGGCTCATCCGAATCTCTGTTGCGCTCGTCATCATCGGCCTGCTGGTCTCGATCTACATGACGGTCTACAAACTCACTTCCAATGACGCCATGTGTCTGGGAAGCGGTGATTGCTCGTCTGTTAATGCCAGCAAGTATTCGGAAGTATACGGCATCCCGGTGGCAGTGCTGGGCATCGTCGGGTACGCGGCTATCCTGGGCGTTCATGTTCTGGAAAACCGCGGCGCATTCTTCAAACAAAACGCCACCCTGTTGATCTTCGGCATGGCATTGACCGGCTTCCTGTTCACTGGGTATCTCATTTATGTGGAGATCGCCCTCATCAAGGCATTGTGCCCATTCTGCGTCGCGTCCCAGGTCGCAATGACCCTCATCTTTGTCATTTCACTGATCCGAGTCATACAACAACCCTCTCAGGAGTAGAATCATGGCCCGAATCCGTTGTCATTATGCGGACTGCGTGTTCCTCGACGAAGGCTTTTGCAGCGCCGCGGCAGTCGAAATTGATCCCGATACAGGATGCGCGACTTACTCACCCAGCGAGGCGGAGGCCGCTTCCGAGGACTGGGACGAGGAAGAGGAACTGGAAGAATGGGAGGACGACGAAGAAGATGAAGACGAACTCTGGCTGGATGAAGAAGAGGACGAGATATAACACCCTTTGCGTCTCAGGCGGGACCCCTGGCCGGGTCCCGTTTTTTTATCCCCATGTCAACGCATACAACAACACCCCCGCCGCGACGGACAGGTTCAGCGAACTGGCGCGGCCGCGCATGGGCAGGGAAACCATCCTATCGCAAGCCGCGGCCTGCCCGGGGGAGAGTCCCTTTTGCTCACTGCCCAGCACGAGAATCCACGGCGCGGAGGGATGGACAGTGCGGTAATCGGGCGCCGCGTGCGCGGACGTGCCAATCAAAGTCAATCTGCCGCGCCGCGCCCACTGTACGAACTCGTCAAAGGATACCTGCACAACGGGCTTCCAAAATAACGTCCCCATGCTGGCCCGCACGAGAGACGGATGGTAAATGTCCACACCGCCCTCGAGCACGAACAACGCGTCCGCGCCGACCGCGTCCAGCGTGCGCAGGATCGAGCCGACGTTGCCCGGGTCCTGCGGCGAGACCAGCGCGGCCGCGCGGCGAATCGTCGCAGGGGGGATGTCATCCAGAGTCCAGGCGCGCTGGCGGACGAGAGCGACGATTCCCTGCGGGTTATCCTTCTCCGCCAGCGATTCCATGACTTGATTCGACACCGCCGTCACGCGCCGGCCATGTTGCTGGAGATGCTCGACCAAACTGCGCGCAAAATCGCCGGTCAACAGGCCGGGCGCGTAGAGCACCGCCTCAATCTGCCAGTTTGCCTCGTACACCTCGCCCACGTGATGGATACCCTCCACGAGGAACAAACCAGTCTCAACACGCGCCTTGCGCTGACGCAGTCCGCGCGCCTGTTTGACCAAAGGGTTGGAGATACTGGTAATGAGAGAAGTTGAATTCACGCTTCGATTGTATCCGAAAAAAAAGAACCCCGTTTTACAGCGGGGTTCAAAAGGCGACAGACAGTATCACTAGGGAGCCACGACAGTCAACGAGCCGACCATCCCGGCAATGAAGTGTCCCTCCGTCCCGCATACCAGCTGATACTCGCCCGGTTCGCTGGGCGCGGTAAACGTGGCGGTGGCGGAATCGCCGGGCTCGACCTCGACCTCCCAGTAGATGTTCTCCTCGTCCTCGCCGCCGAAATCTTCACCCACAGTTGTGCCGAACTTCATAATGACAAACTCGTGCACCACGGCACCGGAATTCGTAGCGTTGATGGTAATCTCCTGGCCGGCCGGAATAACGAAATCGGCCGGGTTGAACTGGAAATCGGTGAACTCGACGTCAATCGTGGTGGATGGCCCGCTTCCGCCGCAGGCCGCCAGAACAAGCGACAGACTCAAAACAAAAATAGCCAACGCCTTTCTCATGGAAAGATCTCCTCTATTAATGTGGAATGTGAAGATATTACCTTAAGCCTCACAATTCAACAAGACAATTCCGACAACATAGTCGAAATTCTTCTGGGAAGGTATCGTTTCCTGCCCTGCGGAAAGATGGATTACAATCACGCCATGCGAAAATTCATCTGGCTGGTCGCTATGTTTATATTGCTCTCCTGCCAGCCTGCGGCCCCTCGATCCATCACCGTCCTCGACGGCGATCAAACCTATACCTTGACTTCCTCCAACGGCACGGTGGCCGAACTGATCAACCAGGCGGGCCTGACTCTCACTCCCGCGGACCGCGTTCTCGCGGACGGGCAATCAGCCGCGCTCGACCAGCCGCTGGACTCAGTGCGCGTCCTGCAAATCCGACGCGCGGTGCCTCTCACGCTTCTGACTCCCGACGGGCAGAGTCATGTTCTGCAAACTGCGGCCTTCACCGTAGGCGAGGCATTGAAGGACGCGGGTATCCTCGTCGGCGCGGCGGACCGACTCGATCCACCCGCGGACACGCCCCTCCTCGGCGCGTTGACTGTGACCTACGCGCCCGCGCGCGACCTGTCTGTAACTGTCAACGGGCGTGTGGCGCCGATCCGTTCGTCCGCCGCGACGGTGGGGCAGGCATTGGCCGAGGCGGGGATTCCGCTGATTGGCCTCGACTACAGCCTCCCGTCCGAGAATGAGCCGCTTCCCGCCGATGGGCAGATGCGCGTGGTGCGCGTGTCCGAGTCGCTTATGCTGGCGCTCAAATCCATCCCATTCACTACAGAGACGATTCAATCGCCCGAAGCGGCGTTCGGCGTTCAGGAAGTGGTCCAGCCGGGACAGGCAGGGCTGGCCGTCAGCCGCGTGCGCATCCGCTACGAAGACGGGCAGGAGGTCTCCCGCGTGACCGAGTCCGACAGCATCGTCCGCCCGCCGCAGACGCGCATCGTCAACGCGGGCACGCGGGTTACGCTGACGAGCACCACCGTGGACGGAGTCAACATTCAATATTGGTACGTGATGCAAATGTACGCCACGTCTTATTCGCCCTGCCGTTCGGGTGTGGAGGGACAATGCTTCTCCGGCACGGCCAGCGGACTGCCGGTGCAGAAAGGCGTGGCGGCCATGTACCGGGATTGGTTCAACGCCATGCAGGGCATGGAAGTGTACGTGCCCGGCTATGGGCGCGCGGTGATCGCCGACCTCGGCGGCGGATTCCCCGACGGCCGCGCCTGGATCGACCTCGGCTACAGCGACGACGATTACCAGGTGTGGAGCGGCTGGGTCACGGTGTATTTCCTGGCCCCCGCGCCCGCGAGCATCCCCTGGGTTCTTCAATGATATGACCAACACACAAAAAGCCATCCTCGGTTGTCTGGGCCTGATCGCCTCCTGCCTGCTGGTCGCGGTGGGATTCCTGGCGATGGACGCTTATCGCTCCACCTGGACACAGCCGCTCGGTCCCGCGCTCTCGTTGCCAACGTACACACCGGGACTCGCCTCCGCCCCGCCGACCGAGACTCCGTTCCAGCCCCAGCCCGTGTCTGTCGCCTTTACCGCGACACCCACCCTCATTCCATTAGTCTCCCCGCCATCGGGGGAGACGGAAGAGGGGGACCCAACGCCTCTTCCAACCGTCGCGGTTGAGGCGCCCGCCTTCGCGGCCTGCGGCGGTCCGCCCGTGATGACCCTGCTGGCGGTCGGCACGGACGCGCGCTCGGACAGTTACAACTACGGCCTCGGTGACGTGATCCGCATCGTGCGCGCCGACTTCGTGGCACGCCGCGTGACCATCCTCGAGTTCCCGCGCGACCTGTGGGTGCAGATCCCCGACATCGCCGATAACATCAACGGGCAGGATCACGAAAAACTCAACCAGGCCTATCTCTACGGCAACCCGGGCTTCGGCTACACCGACGACCCCGCGCAGGGTCCCGGCCTGCTGGCGCGCACCATGGACCTGAACTTCGGCGTCCGCCCCGATCATTACGTCGCGGTCAACATGCGCACGTTCGAAAACATCGTCAACGCGGTGGGCGGGATTGACATTAACCTGCCCTACACCATTGACGGCCGCACCGCCGACGACACGCGCAGGAGTCTGCTCTTCGTCGAAGGCCCGCATCACCTGAACGGACAGCAGGCCCTGCAGCTGGCGCGCATCCGCATTGACGGCGTGTTCGAGCGCACCGACGCGCAGAACCTGGTGCTGTGCGCGTTGCGCGATAAACTCACCAGCCCACGCGTCGTTGGCGACATCCCCGAACTCATCACATCTTTTCAAGATAACGTCCAGACCGATCTCAGCCCCGAACAGATCAGCCAGTTAGCCTGCCTCGGAACGCAAATGTCGCCCGAGAATATCGTCTTCGCCGCGTTTCCCTCCGAACTGTTCACCCAGTCCCGCGTGTACGACCCCGTCTTCAAAGGCCGCGTCTTCGTTTGGGACGTGGACTTCGACATCCTGCGCGAGTACGTCCGCCAATTCAACGCCGGCACGTGGCCGACCCCTGCACCCGCCGGCGCCGCCAGCGACGAAGACCAGCCCATCAGCGTTTGTCCATAATGTCCCGCCGTTTTGCCGCGCCGCTTCCGCCCGTCAACGCCGCCGCGCTGCTGCGGAAATACAATTTGCGCGCGGATAAATCCCTCGGCCAGAATTTTTTGCAGGACCCGGCCGCACTGGCGAAAATCGTCCAGGCCGCGGAGGTCCTGCCAACAGACACTGTTCTGGAGGTCGGCCCCGGCCTCGGAAGCCTGACCTGCCATTTGGCCGCGGCCGCCAAAGAAGTGATTGCGGTCGAACTGGACGAGAGGCTGACTCCCGCCTTCGAGGAAGTGACGCGCGGCTTCGGCAACATCCGCCTGATCCAGGGCGACATGCTCAAGATTTCGCCCGCTGAAATTTTGACCGTTTCGGATTATCTGGTCGTTGCCAACATCCCCTACTACATCACGTCCGCGCTTCTGCGGCACCTGCTGGAGAACACGCCGCGTCCGCGCCGCGTGGTGCTGACCGTGCAAAAGGAAGTCGCGGAGCGCATCTGCGCCGCGCCCGGTGACTTGAGCCTGCTGGCGCTCAGCGTGCAGGTCTATGGACAGCCGAGCATCGCCGCGAAGATCCCTGCGGGCGCGTTCCATCCCGTCCCAAAAGTGGACTCGGCTGTGGTGCGCATTGACCTCTTTCCCTCTCCGTTCATCCCTTATTCTCTTCTGGATACCTTCTTCGCGCTGGCGAAAGCAGGCTTCGGCCAGAGACGCAAGCAGCTGCGCAATTCGCTTGCCAGCGGCTTGAAAAAATCCCCTGCCGAAATCGAAGACATCCTGCGCGCCGCAGGCATTGACCCCCGTCGCCGCGCCGAGACTCTCAGCCTCGACGAGTGGAGAGAGTTGACGGCCCGTTTGAAGTGAATGCCAGAAACCAGTTTTCTCCAAGAAAACTGGTTTCTGATTGACGATGGAGAACAAACATGAAACGTATTTCAATTTTGTTCCTCGCTTCCCTGCTGACAGCCTGTTCCGCTTTACAGCCCATTAGGCCCTCTCCCACACCTCTCCCCACCTTCACCCCTGCGCCGACCAGCACGCCAACTCTGACCCCCGCGCCAACGCCGACTCCCGGCCCCATCTATCCCCCCTCCCTCTCTCCCGCGGACGTGGAGTTCCTCAAGGCCCACGCCGACGACCCCAACGTCCGCTGGGAATATGACGCCGCCAGCGGCAACACGCACGTGTTCATCAACTCGGATTTCGACATCACCAATCCCGCTTTGGTGGAGCAAATTAAAGCCCAGTGCCGAAACGGCGACTGCACGCGCATTTCTACTACTAAAGAAACAATTTGGTTGACGGGTAGATTCTCCGGCGACATGGAAATCGTTATTGACCAGAGCGGCGGCGTTGACGTCAGGGCGGGCATGGTTACGGTTAATGAGAGCCGCGAACTGGTGCCGTTTAAATTCAGGATTGTTTTTGGGACAAGAGATAAGATTACAGAAACAATATGGGAGCAGTTTTATATTGAGGGCGACCAGCTCACCATTCAAGCGCTTCGGCAAATGTTTGGGGCGGGCAAGTTAGGGGGACTCGTGCTCCTTTCTTCAGATATTCTCAAAGATCATCCCGCCTTTAAGAAGTATTATAGCGATTATACTAAGAAATATTATGATGGAGTGCGGTTCTGGTTTGAAGACGGTTTGAGCCCGAGGCATGTTCCGGAGGTGTTAATCTGCATTGGTCCGCTAGAATATTGATAAGGTTGAAATCATTGGGTTTTCGTACTACCATGATGTTATGCAATGGAGCGGCGGATTAATTGGCTTGGCCAGTATCCTGATAACAGTCTTTC
>DAOTXP010000232.1:0-37560 GCA_034435275.1 Anaerolineales bacterium
CGCGTCTTGAAACGCGCTGACCGCCTCATCGTCGCGACCGAAGCGGAGAAGGCCCAGTTGCAATGGCTGTACAAGGCCGATTCCAAAAAAATGACCATCATCCCGCCCGGCGTGGACCTCGGTCACTTCTATCCCATCCCGCAGGATGAGGCGCGCCAGTTCATCGGCTTGACGCCGCACCAGCGAATGGTATTGTTCGTGGGGCGCATCGAGCCGCTGAAAGGGCTGGACACGCTGATCCAGGCCATGTCCTGCCTGAAAGTGGACGACCTGCGCGGGCCCGTGTATCTGGCAATCATTGGCGGCGACCCGTCGGCCAGCCCGCAGGAAATGTCGAAAGAGATGGCGCGCCTGCAAAAGTTGTGCGATGACCTGTGCATGGGCCAGATGGTGGTGTTTCTGGGCAGGCGCGATCAGGATACGCTCCCGTATTATTATTCCGCCGCTGACGTGGTGGTCATGCCGTCGCATTACGAATCCTTTGGCATGGTGGCGCTGGAGGCGATGGCCTGCGGGACGCCTGTCATTGCCTCGCAGGTGGGTGGACTGGCCTATCTCGTGCAGGATGGCGTGACGGGTTACCACGTGCCGGATGGGGACGCAGCCGCGTTGTGCGAAAAATTATCCTTGCTGCTTGGAAATCCCGATGAGCATCGCAGGATGGGCCTGTGCGCCGCCGAGTACGCGCAGGATTACGCCTGGGAGAAAATTGCCGCGCAGGTGGTGGACGTGTACCGCGATCTTTTGAGAGCCTGAGTAGATTTCTTTACACAATCTTTATATTCCCTACGTTCCCTTTTCATCCATTTCAACTATCCTGTACAATGTGAGCATGTCCAGCGCAAAAATCCTCGTCGTGGACGACGAACCCAGCATCGTGAATCTCGTCAGCGCGTATCTCAAGCCCGAGGGCTATGAAGTCTACACGGCTTCCGACGGGCCTTCGGGGTTGAAAGCCGCGCGTGCCTTCAAACCTGACCTGATCGTGCTGGACATCATGCTGCCCGGCATGGACGGCCTCGAACTGCTCTCGCGCCTGCGTCGCGAATCGGACGCCTACGTCATTCTGCTCACTGCGCGCACGGAAGAGACCGACAGGATCGTCGGCCTCTCGGTGGGCGCGGACGATTACGTCACCAAGCCGTTCAGCCCGCGCGAACTGACGGCGCGCGTCAAGGCCGGGCTGCGGCGCGTCCAAACGGGAGCAGGCGCGGGGTCGGATGTGAGCGTGCTAGCCTTTCGTCACGTCCGCGTGGACGTCGGCGCGCGGCAGGTCAGCGTGGACGATCAACCCGTCGAATTGACCGCACTCGAGTTCGACTTGTTGCGCGTTCTGGCCGAAAGCCGCGGGCGTGTGCTGACCCGCGAGCAGTTGCTCGAAAAAGTATGGGGCGGCGCGTATTTCGGCGAGATGCGCGTGGTGGATGTGCATCTCGGCCATGTCCGCCGGAAGATCGGCGACCAGTTCATTGTCACGGTGCGCGGCGTGGGTTATCGTTTTGAGGATGAATCGCTATGAGCATCGTTCGCAATCGTCTGGGTGTGAAACTTTTTTTATCGTTCTTATTTGTGATTCTGGTTGGCATGATCGTGATCGGCCTGACGACAAGGTTCAGCACGCCGCGCGCCTTCCAGCGGCATCTTCAATTTATGGAAGAACAAATTAGCGGCATGGGCATGATGGGGCAGGGTGCGGGCCGTGGGCAGGGCATGGGCCAGGGGATGATGTCTGATTTCTATGATAACTTTCAGGCGTCGTTCAATGAGGCTCTATTGATCGCCGTCGTTGTTGCCACGGCCGCGGCGATGGTTGTCAGTCTTTTGCTCAGCCGCGGCATCATTGCCCCGGTGCAGGCCATCATGTCTGCCAGCCAGCGCATCGCCGCGGGCGACTATGCCGAGCGCGTGCCGGTGCGCGGCAGCGACGAACTTGCGCAACTGGCGTCGCGCTTCAACCAGATGGCCGAAAAACTGGAGCAGGTCGAGTCCATGCGGCGGCAGTTGATCGGCGACGTGAGTCACGAACTGCGCACGCCACTCACCACCATCAAGGGTTCGGCTGAAGGCTTGCTCGACGGCGTGCTCCCGGCCAGCGCCGAGACCTATCAGCAAATCTATCGCGAGGCCGACCGCCTCAGCCGCCTCGTGGACGATTTGCAGGAACTCAGCCGCGTGGAGGCCAGAGCCTATCCATTGGATTTCCGCCCTGTGGACGTCTCCTCGCTGGTTGCCGCGACCGTTAAACGCCTCGCCTCGCAAGCCGAGGTCAAACGCATCGCGCTGACCCTCAGCCTGCCCGCCGACCTGCCGCGCCTCCGCGCCGACGAGGACCGCATCGCGCAGGTATTGCTCAATCTCGTGAGCAATGCGATTCACTACACACCCGAAGGCGGCTCGGTGACCATCTCCGCGCTGGATCGCGGAAATGAAGTGCAGGTCACGGTCAGTGATACGGGCGTGGGCATCCCCGCGGAACACCTGCCGCACGTCTTCACCCGCTTCTACCGTGTGGACAAGTCGCGCTCGCGGCAGGCGGGCGGCGGAAGCGGTATCGGCCTGACGATTGCCAGGCATCTCGTCGAGGCGCACGGCGGGCGGATCTGGGTGGAGAGTGAGGGGGAGGGGAGAGGCAGTCGGTTTTCGTTTACATTGCCGGTGGAAAGATAAGAACGTGACGGTCACTTGCCAAGTGACCGTCACGTTTGATTCTTTTGCTGCGCACATATCAACCATCTCGTGTATGCCACTGTTTGTAAATCCACCGAGCCATAGGGTATCCAATTATCCAAATTCCAAGAAGAAGAACAATCTCGAAGCGCATTGCCCCAGGTGATAACGAATCGATGCCTGCGCGTATCGCGCTCATGGCAAAATATGACAGGTAGGCTACGGCAATTAATGCAAATCTGTTTGCTGTCATTCTTCCAAGCCTCTGCATAATTCCCATAAACACTCCTAATCCAAGTAGCAAAATCATATTCCATATGAATGTCTTGTCCACTTTTTACTCCTCATCCTCCGCGGGGATGGGATTCCCATGCCGCGCGAGGCTCATTTCACCGTTCGAGCGGATAATGCCAGTATAAATATATTGCGCTTGCAATCACAGCGATAACAATTAAACCCACATGCCACGTCTCAATACTGTCGAATCCCTTTACAGAATAATAAATCCCGAGGCAGGCAAAGCAAAATACAGTATAAGCGACTGAACGATGAAGTCTGTTTGCCCTCAGCCAAAGAATAAGTTTTGACATTCTATGAAGCAATGTTCCTCCAAGAATATCGGTTTTCCTGTCATATTTTAACTATATTTCAGGGCGCCTTACATGGTAAGCGACTGAATTCATACTCGCTCGGCGGAGGCCCGTGGCTTTCGCCAAGCCGCGACCGCAGGTCTCGTTCGTTGCCGTATATTGCCATCCTAAAAAAGTGACTGTCACCTCTTCGGTGACAGTCACCAATTCTCACTCTTCCAGCGTTGTGATATCGCCTTCGGGCAATCCTTGTGCGCGCGCCTTGAGCACGCGACGCATGATCTTGCCGGAGCGCGTCTTGGGCAGTTTATCCACGAACTTCACGTCCTCGGGCCGCGCGATGGGTCCCATGTGGGTGGCCACGTGCTGGCGCAGTTCCTCGGCCAGTTCGGGCGAAGGCGCATGACCCGCGCGCAACAGTACGAAGGTATGAATGGCCTGTCCTTTGACTTCGTGCGGCAGGCCGATCGCGGCCGCCTCCGCCACCGCAGGATGACTTACCAGCGCGGATTCCACCTCGGCTGTCCCGAGGCGGTGACCCGAAACCTTGATCACGTCGTCGGTGCGGCCGATGATCCAGAAATAACCGTCCTCGTCGCGCTTGGCCGAGTCGCCGGTCATATATTTGCCGGGATACTTCGACCAGTACTGGTTCACGTAACGCTCGTTGTCGCCGTAGATGGTGCGCAGCATGGCCGGCCAGGGACGATGCAGGACGAGGAACCCCTCCTCGCCGTCCTTGACGGGATTCCCCGCGTCGTCCACAATTTCTGCCTTTTGTCCGAAGAACGGACGCGTGCCCGAGCCGGGCTTGAGCGGTACGACCGGCGTAGGCGTGATCATGAACATGCCCGTCTCGGTCTGCCACCAGGTATCCATGATCGGGCATTTCTCCCTGCCGATGACGCGGTAATACCACCTCCACGCCTCGGGGTTGATCGGCTCGCCGACGGTGCCGAGCAGTCGCAGGGAGGAGAGATCGTGTTTGTTCGGCCAGGCTTCGCCGAAGCGCATCAACCCGCGGATGGCCGTGGGAGCGGTGTAGAGGATGGTGATGCCATAGCGTTCCACGCACTGCCACCAGCGGTTGGGATATGGATACATTGGTCCGCCCTCGAACATGAACGAGGTCGCGCCCATCAGCAGGGGGCCGTAGACAATATATGAATGTCCCGTCACCCAGCCGGGGTCGGCGGCGCACCACCAGCGGTCTTCGTCGTTGATGTCGAATACGTACTTGAGCGTTGCGTAAATACCGACCATATACCCGCCGTGCACATGGACGATGGCCTTGGGTTTGCCGGTCGAGCCGGAGGTGTACAGGATGTAAAGCGGGTCTTCCGCGTCCATGACCTCGTTCGGGCATTTCCCGTTGGCGATGGGCAGGGCCAGCATGTCGTGATACCAATGATCGCGGCCCGCCTCCATCGGGACCTCGTGCCCGACCCGCCGGACGACGATCACGTTCTCCACCGAGGGACAGCGTTTGAGCGCCTCGTCTACGGTTCGTTTGAGTTCGACCACTTTGCCGTTCTGGTAACTGCCGTCGGCGGTGATCACCAGTTTGGACTGACTGTCTTCGATGCGTCCCTGCAAGGCGTCCACCGAAAAGCCGCCGAAGACCACTGAATGCACCGCGCCGATCTTGGCGCAGGCCAGCATGGCAAAGGCGATCTCGGGGATGCGTCCCATATAAATCGTGACGCGGTCGCCTTTGGTCACGCCCATGGACTTGATGATGTTCGCAAAGCGCGAGACCTCGCGGTTGAGCGCGTAATAGGAGAATGTCCGTTCCGATTTGCCGTCCTCGCTCTCCCAGATCAGCGCGAGTTTGTTCTTTCGATATGTTTTCAAGTGACGATCAATGGCATTGTGGACGATGTTGACTTTTCCCCCGACGAACCACTGGAAGAAGGGCTTTTTCGAGTCGTCCAACACCTTCGTCCATTTTCCGTACCATTCGAGTTCTTCGGCCTCTTTGGCCCAGAAGCCTTCGAGGTCCTTGCCGGCGGATACGTCCAGCGCGTCCCAATCTTTCAGGCGCGCCTGCTGAATGA
This sequence comes from Anaerolineales bacterium, assembly GCA_034435275.1. GTDB lineage: Bacteria > Chloroflexota > Anaerolineae > Anaerolineales > Villigracilaceae > JBFMCC01. The sequence continues at coordinate 5,315 of DAOTXP010000232.1, forward strand.
CTTCCTGTGAAGGATAGTAAACTTCCCCGCTCGGTTTCTTGGCGGCTTTCGCGGACATTGCTCCTCCTTGGGCGGTAGGATATTGGCGCAACTATACTGAAAAAACCATCAGGATGCAAGGGAAAGAAAACCGCCACCGGGCGGGTGGCGGTTGAATGGACAGAGTCTACTGCTGCGCCAGCAGATCTGCCAGGGCCGGGTCGAGAGGAACTCGCTGGGCCCAGGCTTCGTTGATGATCAAGGTGCCGTCCTCTTCGGCCTGGAGGCGCATTTCCGCCAGCCATTCGTCGAAGGCGGTCTGTTTTGACTGCTCGAATTGATCGGCTGTTAATGGGCGCTCCTCGTGCCCGATGACCTGGATGATATGCCAGCCGAATTCGGTCTGGAGGGGTTTTCCGATTTCGCCGGGCTTCTGGCTGAAGGCGGCCTCTTCGAACGCGGCGACCATGGCTCCGCGGCTGAACCAGCCCAGGTCGCCGCCCTGGTCCTTGTTGCTGGTGTCCTGCGAGAACTCGGCGGCCAGCACGGCGAAATCCTCGCCGTTCACCAGCCGTTCGTAAAGGGTGTTGGCAGTCTCCTCATCGGCGACCAGGATGTGGCGCGCCCAGACCTGTTCCTCCACCGGCTTCACATCCGCAGTGATGATATCGAACAGTTTCTGGCGGTAAATACTATTCTCCACCAGATAGCGGTAGTCGTCTTCGGTGATTCCCAGCCCGGCGTAACTTTCAAGCCCGGACTGGTATTCGCTTTGGAAGCCTTCGAGTGTGTATGGAGTGGCAGTCGGCTCAGGCGTGGGAGTGGGTCCCTCGGTGGAGGTGGCGGTGGGCGTGACTGTGGCGGTCGGCTCAAGGGTGGATGTTGGGGTGGAAGTCGGCTCAGGAGTTGTGGACGGGTCGAGGGTCGGGGTGGGACTCGGGGTTTCCGTCAGGAATTCTGTAGCCGTCGGGGTGATTGTCACAATAGCGGCCTGCTCGGGTGAAATACCGGGAATTTCGACCGCGGTCGGGGTGATGGTGGGAGTGGGCGTGCCTTCGGGGAAGAAATTATAGGAGGACCTTATGACTTCTTCGACTTCCTCTTCACTGACGGTGATGCCGCGTCTTTCCGCTTCCTGGCGGATGATCAGGTCGTCAATCATCCCGTTGAGCACAGATTGGCCAAGGAAAGCGGCATACTCCTCGGATAGTTGGGTTTCGATCTGTTGAAGCTGGGAGGTCGCGTCCATGCCAAACATTTGCGCGAGCTGTGCGTACTGAACGTACTGGTTGATCAGCTGTTGACGTTGCAGGCGCACTTCAGCCTGGAAGAGGCGGGTGCTGATGGATTCCCCGTTGAGGGTAAACACGGGTTGGGCAGGCTGGAGATATTTCAAATCCAGCCAGCCGTAGGCGACGATGCCGATGACCGCGATCACGATCCCGACCGCGGACCAGCGGATGATGTTGGTCTGGCGTCGCTCGCGCTCCAGGCGCGCCACATGTTTTTTTGTCAGAACGGTTTCTCTTGGTTTTCGACTTGCCATGTGAAATGACTCCGCTTCGAAAATTCGGGGCATGGGTTTATGCCATGCCCCGAAGGGTCTTGCGAAACTCAGGAACGGCTATCTTCGAGGAAGCCGCCGGTGTACGGCAATAGGGCAATGTGGCGCGCCTGCTTGATAGCCCCGGCCAGCACGCGTTGATGACGGGCGCAGGTGCCGGTCTGGCGGCGCGGACGAATCTTGCCGTCTTCCGTGATGAAACGGCGCAACAGGTCCACTTTTTTGTAGTCTATCGTCAGGGTTTTATCGGCGCAGAACTGGCAGAATTTCGGGCGGGCGAAGTAACGGCGTTCGCCGCCCTCGCCGCCCTCGTCCGCGGCGCCTCTTCTTTCATTTGCTTCAGGCATGGTTTACTCCAATGGTCTCTACTAGAACGGAAACTCCTCGTCGCTGGCGGCGGGCTGGCCTTCTTCGGCTGGGGCGGCCGGCTCGTGGGTTTGGTTGGCTTCCCGGCGTTCTCCCAGCATCATCATTTCGTTGGCAACGATCTCAACGCTGGTATGTTTGACGCCTTCCTTGTCTTCCCAGCGGCGGGTCTGCAAGCGCCCCTCAATGTAGACCTGCTGGCCCTTGTTGAGGTATTGTTTGCAAATCTCCGCCAGGTTGCCCCAGGCGACGATGTTGAACCATTCGGTCTCTGTATGGCGCTCGCCGTCCCCGGAATTCCACGAACGGCTGACCGCCACAGTGAAAGTGGTCACGGGACGCCCGGAGGGGGTGTAACGCATTTCCGGGTCGCGTCCCAGGTGGCCGATGATCATGACTTTGTTAAGGCCTCGGCTCATCTTGCACTCCTTTTCAGACCGATAAAGTTTTCGCTTATTATGCCACAACAACCAGCATGTGGCGCATGACCGGTTCGATATATCGCAGGTTGCGTTCCAGATCAGTGGTGGCTCTGGACGGCAGGCTCAGGTTCATCAGAACATACTGACCCTCGCGCTGTTTGCGGATCAGGTAGGCGAGGCGTTTTCGACCCCACACATCCACCTTATCCACGCTGCCGCCGGCCTCGGACACATAACCTTTGACGCGGTCGAGGATGCCGTTAAGAGCAGTCTCGTCCAGGTCGGGCTGGATGATGCAGACCAGTTCGTATTTGCGCACGGGAACCTCCTTTCCACGGGTTTGCTCCCAGATGACCGCCGTAGGCGGGCCGGAAGCGGAAGGAGACACGGGTTGTGTCTTGAACGGGCTGGAGTTTAGCACAGACGGGTGAATTTGGGAAGAGAATCGTCAATTGGCCTGCTTTTTCCGTATCCAAATTCACGAAACAGTGTTTTGATTATTGACAAACGAACATATTTTTTGTATTATATAAACATAATCGAACAAAACACCTTTCAAGGGAATCAATGAACACCATTGAGCGCCAGGGTAAGATTGTGGAGGCCGTCCACGCAGACGGGCGGATCACGATTGCCGAAATCTGCAGGTTGTTCGAGGTCTCCGAGATGACGGCCCGCCGAGATTTGAAGGAACTCGACAGGCAGGGCCTACTTCGCCGGGTGCATGGGGGCGCGATCGCGAACCTCGGGCGAAGTTATGAGCCCTCGTTTCAGACGCGCGCGGTAAAGAACCAGCAGGCCAAGGAGGCGATCGGCAAAAAGGCGGCCGAGTTTGTATATGATGGGGATAGCATCTCGCTCGATGTTGGTACGACCACTCTGGAAATTGTCAAGTGGCTAAAAACAAAGCGTAACCTCACCATTATTACCTCTTGTCTGCAAATTGCGAACCACGTTGTCGACATGCTGGCGCTTGAGACCGATGCGCGTTTGATTTTGACAGGAGGGATTGTCCGTCCCCGTGAACTTTCGATGATAGGGCATATACCGGAAGAGGTCTATCGAGAGATGCACGTGGACAAGGCTTTCATTGGGATTGGGGGGATAAGCCTGGACGATGGCTTTACAGAGTACAACATGGAGGATACGCAGATTAAAAAGATGTTGATTCGCAGTGCTCGCGAGAAAATTGTCGTATCTGATAGCAGCAAGTTCGGCGTGACGACATTTGCGAGTGTCGCGTCTTTGACGGAGGTTGACAAGGTAATCACCGATAGGAATGCGCCGGTTCAAATGGTCGAGAAGATTCGCGAGAAAGGTGTTGAAGTCGTTCTTGCGGATTGAGCACATATGATTATAAGATGGGAAGGAGGATGTCTGATGGAACTCACATTTGATGCAGGCGCAAAGGTCGCGCCCGGTCAGACCGAGACATATATGATTTTCCGCGGCGCAATCCCAAAGCCGGCAACCGAAGATGCCCACCTGCGTCACATTCTACGGTTTTACATTGTGCGGGCATTGCTGAAACGCGGAGAAAAGGACATCTACGTGTTGCCATCCTTCGCTCTGGGGGAGAAGACGTTGCGCGTGGATGTAGCGACGGGCACCCCGGGTAGGTACACGCTGGCGCTTTGCGAACCGGCCTCTGTCACGCCTGAAACGGAGGACATCCTTGAAGCCTTGAAGGATGCTGAGGGCATTGAGGTAATTATCGTCCATTCACAATATGGCCAACCTGGAAACGTGATGGAAAAATTCAAGTCCCAATTGGAAAGCAAAAAATTCCATCTGCTGGCGGTCGTCCCGCCGCCGTTCGATGATGTGTATGAGTATGACATCTGGATGTTCGAAACGACGTTCCGCAATTTGTTCGAGGGAAGCTAGGCGATGCCAGGCATTACCTCAAGCGGAAAGTTATACAAGGTCGTTGTCGCGTGCGGCACAGCCATTGCGACCTCAACGCACGTTGCAATCAAGGTCAAAGAATTGCTGGAGGCGCGCGGCTTGCAAGTGCATACGATTCAATGCCGCGTCCCGGAAGTGCCCAGCCTGGCCCCGGATGCCGATCTTGTCATTGCCACGGCGCAAGTCCCGTTCGATATCGATGTTCCGGTGATTGATGGCATCCCATTTCTGACCGGAATCGGAGTAAAGGAGGTGATCGACCGCGTCGAGCAAATCCTGCGAGACAAATAACTGTCTTCATTTCCGCACGTACCTAATTCAATCAAGAGGAGAATAAGATGGACACCATTAAGTCGATCTTCGACTTCCTGACCGGGCTTGGCTCTCCGGTCATGCTACCGATTGTAATCTTCATCCTGGGCCTGATCCTGGGACAGAAGGTCGGCCGCGCTTTCATCTCGGCTATGACCGTGGGCGTCGGCTTTATCGGCCTCGGCCTGGTGATCACGCTGCTGTTCCAGGGACTGGGTCCCGCGACCGATGCGTTCGTTAAGGCGCGCGGACTCCAGCTCAATGCCCTGGATGTCGGTTGGGGCGTCGCGGCGGCCATCGCGTTCGGCACTGCCGTCGGCTCGCTGGTCTTCATTGTGGCTTTGGGTGTGAACCTCATCATGCTCGTCTTCCGCTGGACGAAGACCTTGAACGTCGACATGTGGAACTACTGGCACTATGCCTTCACCGGCTCGCTGGTCTACCTCGTCTCCGGCGGGAACCTGGTGCTGGGTTTGATCGCCGCCGCGATTCATGCCATCGGCGCGTTGTTGATTGCCGACTGGACGGCCAAAGATGTGCAGGACTTCTTCAAGATCCCCGGCGTCTCCATCCCGCAAGGCTGGGCCATCACCAGCGTTCCGATCATCAAGGGCCTGAACTGGATCGTGGACAAGATCCCCGGCCTGCGTGACATTCACTGGGACTCCGAGTCGATTCAGAAGCGCCTGGGCATCTTCGGCCAGCCGATTATCATGGGCGCCATCCTCGGCTTGCTCTTCGGTCTGGTCGCCTACGGCTTCAGCACGCAGGTGTTGACCCTGGCGGTCCAGATGGCGGCTGTGATGCTGCTCATCCCGCGCATCATTGCCATCTTCATGGAGGGCTTGACGCCGCTTTCCGAAGCCGCCCGCGAGTTCATGCAGAAGCGTTTCGCCGGCCGCGATTTCTTCATCGGCCTCGATTCGGCCATCCTGATCGGACATCCCATCACCATCTCTGCTGGTATCCTGCTCATCCCGATCACTCTGTTCCTGGCCGCCATCCTGCCAGGCAACAACACGCTGCCCGCCGCGGACCTGGCTGCCACCGCCTTCTTTGTCGCCATGGTCCCGCCGCTGACCAAGGGCAACCTGTTCCGCTCGCTCCTGTATGGCACCATCATCATGACCATGGTTCTGTATATCTCGAGCGCCTTTGCCCCGCTGCTGACCCAGATCGCTACGGACATCAACTTCGCCATCCCCGAGGGTGTAGTCCAGATCACCGCCCTCTCCGCTGGTAACTGGATCGCCTGGGTGCTGACCACGATCAGTCAGCTGATCTTCGGTGGCTAACAACTGAATATCTTGAACTGGAGGAGGGTGCAAGCCCTCCTCCAGCCTTGAGTTATTTCCCGCTTCTTTCTGGATCGAAAGCTATGCCGACTAATTTCGACTTGAATCTGCTCGAACAACTCTGCGCCGTCCACGCCGTCTCTGGACGCGAAGACCGTATGACCGCCTTCGTCCGCGACCTGATCCGTCCGCTTGTGGACGAGATCAATGTGGATAATTTAGGAAACGTTGTGGGGCTTCTAAAAGGGACGAAATATCCCGATCATCGCCTTATGCTCCAGGCTCACATGGACGAACTTGGGTTGATCGTCCGTAATATTACCGAGGATGGTTTCCTGCGGATCGAGCGTGTGGGCGGCATTCCCGAAAAGTCTCTGATGGGCCAGCGCGTCGATATCCTCACGGATGACGACCGGCTGATTCCCGGTTATGTGGGCGCCAAGTCGCATCACATCACCAGCGCGGACGAAAAGTATAAAGTGCCAACCGTGCACGAGATGTTCATTGATGTTGGCCTGGGCAGCCGCGCCGAAGTGGAAAAGGCCGGGATTCAGGTTGGCGACCCGATTACGTATCATCCCAATTTTCACAGGTTTGGCGATGGAATGATCTGCTCCAAGGCGCTGGACAATCGCGTGAGCGTTTTCATTCTGCTGGAGGTATTGAGATCGTTATCGAAAAACCGTCCTGAAAGCACATTGGTCTTTTCTTTCACTGTATTGGAGGAATTCAGCATCCGCGGTTCTCTTCCGACTGTCACGGCGACCAAGCCCAATGCCATTATTTCTCTGGATATCACAATTGCCACTGATACGCCGGTTGATAAGCCGCTGCATCCTGTTGCCATGCGCAAGGGTCCGGCCATCAAGATGATGGATTTTCACGGACGTGGGACATTGGGCGGTTTGTTCTCCTCGCCCAAACTGCGCCGTTTCATCGAGGCCACGGCCCGCAAAGAGGGGATTCTCCTGCAACGCGAAGTGATCGTCGGCGTGATCACGGACCCCGCGTTTCAACTATATCTGGATGACAAGGGATATGTGATCGCGGCCCTGTCCATTCCGCACCGTTATAGTCATGCGTCCATTCAAATGTGCCACGAGACCGATATCGCGCAGACCATTGAATTGGTCGGCACGATTGCCCGTTCGTTCACGCCTGCAATAGATTTAAGCAGGGGATAACTCTACTTCATTATTACCGGAGAGGCGCCATGAAGAATTGGATCAAAGAATTATTCGGGGTCGAGAAACCGATCATTGGGATGTGCCACCTGCAGGCCCTGCCCGGCGATCCCGCCTTCGACTCGAAGAAAGGACTTGGATGGGTTTCCGAATGTGCCCGCAGGGATCTCCTGGCTCTCCAGGAAGGGGGCGTGGATGCGGTTCTCTTTTCCAACGAGTTCAGTCTCCCCTATCTGACCAGGGTCGAGACCATCACAGTCGCCTCGATGGCGCGCGTCATTGCCGAATTGAAATCGGATCTCAAGATCCCGTATGGCGTCAACGTTCTTTGGGACCCGGCGGCTTCGATTGACCTCGCCATGGCAACCGGCGCGCAGTTCGTACGTGAGATCTTTACCGGCGTCTATGGCAGCGACTTCGGGTTGTGGAATACCAGTGCGGGCGAAGTGATTCGCCACCAGCACGCCATCGGCGCGCAGCACGTACGCCTCTTCTTTAACGTCGTGCCCGAGTCTGCGGCGTATTTGGGGAATCGCCAGATCGCCGACATCGCCCGTTCGACCGTCTTCAATGCCCGTCCCGATGCTTTGTGTGTCTCCGGCCTCACTGCTGGTGCGGAGACCTCCGCCCAGACTCTAAAGTTGGTGAAAAACGCAGTGCCCGAAACGCCCGTCTTTGCGAATACCGGCGTGCGCGTGGAAAATGTCGCTGACCAGCTGGCGGTTGCCGATGGCGCCATTGTTGGGACCACGTTCAAGGAAAACGGCAACACTTGGAATCCTGTGGATCTGGCACGCGTAAAAGCGCTGATGCAAAAAGTTGCAGAACTTAGAAGGCAATAGACACTGATCTTGGTCCGCGAGTCCTCGGTCTATTGATGACCATGGAAAGGAGGTTCGGCTGAGAGATACCAATCAACGTAGAGTTGAAAACGCCCTTTTTGTCTATGGCCTGACCGGAGTAACGAAATGAAAACCGTCTATGTTGTGTGCGCCACCGGCATTGCCACTTCGACCATGTTGCGGTTGAAGGTCGAGCGATTCCTCGAGGAGCGCGGGATCGAAGCGAAAGTTTTGCAGTATCGTGTGACCGAGATCTCACCGGAGCGGACGACCGCAGATGTCATCCTGGCAACCACCGAGATCCCCCCCGAGTTCGAGAAGGTGACGACCGTCATCAACGGTATTTCCCTTATTACCGGCATAGGCCAGACGGCGACTCTGGAGCAACTTGCCCAGATCTTATTGAAGAAATGAGAGGAGACTATGGAAAGTATTCTTGCTGCAATCGGTGAATTTTTGAACGGCCTCGGGCCGTTGATCGCGCTTCCGATCGTGATCGCGATTCTGGGTCTGGTTCTCGGCCAAAAATGGGACGGCGCCATCCGCAGCGGCCTGATGACTGCTGTGGCGTTCGTTGGTATCTTCCTGACTGTAGGTTTGCTGGGCAGCACGGTCAGCACCATCGGCCAGAGTTTTGCGCAGAACACCGGCACCAACCTGGATGTCATTGACATTGGCTGGCCTGCCGCCTCCGCCCTGGCGTTTGCCACCCCGGTCGGTAACCTGGTGATTCCGCTGGGCATCCTGCTGAATGTCTTGCTCCTGGTAATCGGGTTGACCCAGACCCTGGATGTGGACATCTGGAACTTCTGGCACATGGCCTTCGTCGGCGCGCTGGTGCAGTTCGTCACCGGTAGCTTTGCCCTTGGGTTGTTCGCTGCACTCCTGACGCTGGTGATCGCGCTGTTCCTTGCAGACTGGTCCGCGCCCCTGATTCAGAAGCACTTCAAGATGCCGGGCGTTTCAATTCCGCATCTGCAATCCGCCGGTTACATGCTTTTGGCTGTGCCCTTCGGCTGGCTCTTCAATCGCGTTGGTTTTCTGCGCAATCTTAAATTAAATCCCGACACGATTCGTAAACGTCTCGGCCTGCTGGGCGAACCGATGGTGCTTGGATTCATCATCGGTTTTCTGCTGGGAATTCTGGGCGGTCAGTCGCTTAAGGATGCGATTCTCACCGCAGTGAACACGGCCGCTGTGATGCTGCTCATCCCGCGCATGGTTTCCATTTTGGTGGAGGCGCTGACGCCTGTCGCGGAGGCGGCCAGCAACTTTATGACCACTCGTTTCAAGGGACGCGAGTTCTACATCGGTCTGGACTCGGCTGTCCTGGCTGGTAATTCCACGGTCATCGCGTCCGGCCTGCTGATGGTGCCGTTAGAGATTCTGCTCGCGCTGGCACTCTCTCCACTTGGGAATCGCACTTTGCCCTTCATCGACCTGGCTGACGGCGTCTTTGTGGCTGCTATGCTGGCTCCGTTGGTCGCCGGGGATGTCATCCTGACCACCCTGCTGGGCGCGATCGTGATGGGCATCGGTCTCATCTTCACCACCCTGCTAGCCCCAGGTGTCACCCAGCTTGTCAATAGCGGCTCGCTGGGCCTGGACATCCCGGCCGGTTACGCCAGTTACACGGTCATGAGCGATGCGGCCATCCCGACCTCGTATGGGCTTTACTATCTCTTCCAAACACCCTCAGGCATTTCAATCGTTGTCAGCCTGCTGCTGGTCGTCGGGTTGTATTTCCTCAAACGCCGCGTCAACCTCGAAAACTTCGTCAAGCCTGCGGAGTAACCATTCCGTTGTTTTCCGGGAGTCCCATTGATCCGGGACTCCCGGAATCCCGATGTATTGGAATTGGAAATGGGCATTTTTGAATGGGTAAAAAGCCAGACCGGCGTCTGGGGGCCGGCGTTGCTGGAACTGTATTATCACAATGCCGCCTGGATCAATATCATGGTTGTATTGTATGGTCTGGTATTGTTGCTCTCCTGGCAGAACCTCGATCGGGTCAGTGACACACTTGTGCAACAGATCATCGAGCAGGCGCGGGGAAAATCGTCCAATCGCAAGGCCGGCACTTTTAAACTTGGCAGTTTTCATCTTTCCTGGGAGCAGGCCTTTGCCGCCAGTCGTTTCCCGCTGGTTGCCCGCCGAACTGCATTCTGGCCTCGCAAAGCCACGCTTGAGAATATTCGGATGTTATTGACAGAGGATGAATTGGCACGCCGCGGCGCTTCGCGTTTTTCCGCGGCCGGCCTGCACGTGGAACGGAAGAAACGCGCATGACGATCAGGATCTTGCCCTCTCTCGCCTCTGCGCCTCTCGACCGCCTTGGCGCGGCCATTGCTGAACTCGAGTCAGCGGGCGTGGAGGCGTTGCACTTCGATATTGAAGACGGCTTTTTTGTGCCTGTTATGACTCTTGGCACAAAGGTTATCGCTGACTTGCGGCCACTGACCAAATTATCTTTCGATGTTCACCTGATGATGGTCAATCCAGAGTGGATGATTCCTGATTTGATCCGGATGGGCGCGAACAGAATCTCGGTTCATTATGAAGCCTGCCCATACCCGCGCCGCGTGCTACGACAAATCGCCTCATTTGGGGTCCAAGCTGGGCTCGCGTTTAATCCAGCGACTCCTTTCCCGGACCTTTCCTACCTTCGTCCATATTTGTCATTCATTCTCATTCTCACAACCGAACCCGAAATGCCCGATTGTCCGTTCTTACCCGAAGTGCTGGACAAGGTTCGGGCGGGCAAGGAGGCTAGGAATCTGGATGGAATCGAGTGGGTCGTGGATGGGGGCATCAACACGGAGAATATCGTCCAAGTGGCGCAGGCCGGCGCGGATGCGGTGGTCGTCGGGCGTGCCATTTTCAAAGATGGCGCAATCGCACAAAATGTCAATGACCTGCGGCGGGCTGTAAAACCATAGGATTCCATGCAATATACACTGATCGATTTACTCAGTCTTGAACATATTTTGCTCGGCGTGAATGCAACGGACGCGGAACAGGTCATTCGTGTGCTGACCGACTCTCTCGTCCAAAGTGAAAACGCCGCACCCGAATTTGCCACCGACGTTTGGAAGCGCGAGCAGGTCTTTCCCACCGGCCTGCCAACACAACCTTTCCCGATTGCCATTCCACACGCCGATCCTGATCATGTCCTTGCTTCGGCCGTGTGCATCGGCGTGCTCAGATCTCCCGTTCAATTTACCCAGATGGGCACGGACGGCTCTACGGTTTTGGATGTTCGCATCGTTTTTCTGCTGGCCATCAAGGAACGGGAAAAGCAGGTTGACATGATCCAGCAATTGATGACGCTGATCCAGTCGCCCAGCCTGTTGAGTGGTCTTTTGGAGGCGCCCTCGCCGGCCGAGGCGCTTGATTTAATTCATAGGACTTTGGCATAATGGAGCAGCAATGCAGCAACTTATTTTGCAGGTAGTCAATGAGGTTGGCTTGCATGCCCGCCCGGCCGCGGAATTTGTAAAACTCGCCGCGCGGTTCAAGTCCGGCATCCAGATTCGCAATTTGACGCGCTCCTCGACGTGGGTGGACGCCAAGAGCATTTTGAGTGTTCTTGGGCTGGGTGTCGAACGCGACCACAAGATCGCGTTGATGGTGGAGGGCCCGGACGAGATGGAAGCGGTGGAGGCCTTGCGGGCATTGATTGATTCCGATTTCAACGGAAAATCATAATGACACAGGTTTTGAGAGGGATAGCGGCGGCCCCCGGTCTGGCTAAAGGCGCGGCATTGCATCTTTCGTACAGCGGGTTCGAGATTCCCCGTTATCGACCGGAAGACTTGCAGGCGGAGGTCGTTCGTCTGGCCGAGGCGCGAAACAAGGCAAATGCACAATTGCGCGCTTTGATGGCCGAGATGGAACAACAGGCCGGCGTGGCGGAGGCCGCTGTATTCGAAGCGCAGGCCATGTTCCTTTCCGATCCTGTGCTGGTCGCCAGGGCGGAGACCGAAATCTCGCGCGGGCAAAATGCGGAACAAGCCTGGCACGTGGCCTCGGAGTTTTTTGCCGGTCAACTGGATGCTTTGCCGGACGCAACCCTGCGCGCCCGCGCTGCGGATGTGCGCGATGTCAGCCGCCGCGTGATCGGCATTTTGTGTGGACGGGATTTCGCCCGTTCGATTCGAAAGCAGGGAGTGATTATTGCCCGTGACCTGGCTCCCTCCCAGACGGCCGCCTTGGACCGTTCACTGGTGGCTGCGTTTTGCACTGCAGAGGGCGGGCCAACTTCGCATACAGCCATCTTGTCCAGGGCGCTAGGTATTCCCGCGGTGGTCGGGTTGGGCGAGGTGATTCTGGATGTCGCGGAAGGCACGGTGTTGCTGGTGGATGGAGAAAGCGGGGAAGTGATCGTTGATCCGTTTCCTGATATGGAAGAATCTTTTCACGCGAAAATGTTCTCGGAACAGAAGGCTCGCGCTGGCCGATTGGAGTCTGCTCTTCGGCCTGCGGTAACGCGTGACGGACATCGGGTGGAAGTCGTGGCTAATGTCGGCCATGTGGAGGATGCCCGTTCTGCCGTGCAATATGGCGCGGAGGGAATCGGCTTGTTACGCACGGAATTCCTATTCTTGAACCGCGAACAGATGCCTGATGAAGAGGCGCAATTCGAATCCTATCGTGTCATCTTCGACTTGATGGGGGGGAGACCAGTGGTCGTCCGTACCCTTGATATCGGCGCAGACAAGGAAGTTCCGTACCTGGACTTCGGCGCGGAGGCGAATCCGTTTTTAGGCTATCGGGCGATTCGCATCTCCCTCGATCACCCGGATGATTTCAAAATGCAATTGCGCGCTTTATTACGAGCCGGGGCTGATCACGATCTGAGGATCATGTTCCCTATGATCGCTACGTTGGAGGAAGTGCGGCGCGCAAAGGAATTGGTTGCTGAGGCGCAGGATGAATTGAAATCCAGGTCAATCGCGTCTGCTAAAAATCCACAGATTGGGATTATGGTGGAGATTCCCTCGGTCGCCTTGCTGGCAGACCTCTTCGCCCGCGAAGTCGACTTTTTCAGCATCGGCACGAACGACCTGACGCAATATACGCTCGCGGCGGAGCGCGGAAACAAGCGCGTCTCCCGTTTGAACGACCCTTGTCATCCTGCCGTCCTCCGGCAGATCGAGCAGGTTGTACGCGCTGCTCGTGAGGAGGGGATATGGGTTGGCGTATGCGGCGAAATGGGCGGCGACCCTCAGGCTATCCCAATTTTGCTTGGGCTGGGGGTGAACGAATTGAGTATGGCATCCACTCAAATTCCGTCCGCAAAACAGATCGTCCGCGAGTGGAAATTGGAGGATGCGCGCGCCTTAGCGCAGCGCACGTTGCGGCAGGAGAGCGCGGAGGCGGTACGACGTTTGGTGGATGAGTTTTCCCTTTAACCTTCCCTCACATAAATTGGATTGCTGAAGATCCAGCCGCGGCGGATGCCCCAGTAATTGCGATATACCTCCACGCGGTACGCGCCGGGCTCGATTGCGTTGTAGGTGAACGCCTCGCGCCGCTTCCATTTTTGGACAACCTGCCCGTTCCGTATCAAATGGATGTCAGCCATCCCCGGCAGGCGCGCCTGGAGTGTAACCCCGCCGAGGGCCGGAATCTCCTCTCCCATAACGGCGTCCGACTCACGTCCCTGGGCGGTGAAGCGAAAACCGCGCGTCGGGGCGATCAGGTCGAAGCCGACGAATCCGCGTCCCGCGCCGAGCGCGTCCAGTACCATCCGCTGGTCGGATTCGAAGTCGCCTGTCAGGGAATCGGGCAGGAGCAGGTGGGTGTTCAGGGCTTTGAAGTGGAACTCGTACGGGAATATCGTCCTCTCCAGCAGCCCAGCCCGGTAGTGAAGAGCATGTGCGTCGGAACCGCCGATGACTGCGACGCGGCGGCCGCTTGCCAGTAATTCGTCCCATTTTTGCAGGTCGCGCGGGAATGGGCCGCGGGAGAACAGGTTTGGAAAATAAACATGGAATAGTGCACTTGGCCAATTGGTCAGTACCGTCTTGAACTCGCTGAGGTGGTTCCAGATTTCGAGTCCGGTAAACCCCTGCACGTCCCAGGCCTCCCATGAAATATCGGTCTCCCTGAAAAGCGGCGCGGCGGGATCGGTAGGGTGCGCGATGAAGCAGATGCCGCCCGCCTCGCGCACGGCGTTGACCAGTGCCTGCGGGTCGTCGGCGAGAGTTGCGAGGTCGCGGTCCGCTCCGAAGATGAGCAGGTGATTCTTCTGCGGGTCGCGGTCCTGGTCGTGGACTTCCTGTCCGATCAGCATCAGCACGCGGCGCCGGCCCTCGTGGTGGTAGCCCTGCATGCCCTCGACCAGCACATTATGGTCGGTGACAATGACCGCGTCCAGGCCGCTTTTCAGGGCGGCGCGGGCGATATCTCGGTGCAGACCGCTGCCGTCCGAATAGCGCGTGTGCATGTGCAAATTGACGATCATTTCGTGCATGAAAACTCTCGTTGACTCTTTCTGTGCTTCGCAAGTATAATTTGCCCGCTAAATTGCAGGAGGTTCACGAATGGTTAACTTTCTCGAAATCGCCCTGATTATAACTTCAGTGGCTTTGATCGCCAGTGTCATTCTTCAGAGCAAGGGCGCGGGGCTGGGCGGCCTGACAGGTGCGGACACTGGCAGTGTCTTCACCGCCCGCCGCGGGATCGAGCGTACGCTCTTCTGGGTGACCATCGTCCTAAGTGTGTTGTTCTTTGCGCTGGCCATTGCGGTTATCATTGCCTCGCGCTGATTTTTTGGCTTCCCCGGAAAGGTAGCCACCTGGCCATGGATTCAACTCCCCGGCCCGGCAGGGCGCCTTTCTTTTTTGCCCTGATGAAGAAACTTCGCTGGCAACTGCTGGTCGTTGCGGTCACAATTGTCTTGGTAGGAATCTTGCTGGTCAGCCAACAGCCGGTCGGCCCGGCGGTTCTGCTCCCGGAGGCCGCGCCGGGCGGCGTGTATACCGAAGGCCTGGTCGGTTCGATGAGCCGCCTCAACCCATTAGTGGACTGGAACAACGCCGCCGACCGCGACGTGGACCGCCTGCTGTTCAGCGGGTTGATCCGCTTCGACGAGCGCGGCATTCCGCAGCCCGATCTGGCCGAATCGTGGGGGACCTCGGAGGACGGCGCGGTCTACAACTTCACTCTTCGCCCGAATGCGCTCTGGCACGATGGCGTGCCCGTCACTGCCGAAGATGTTCTTTTCACCATCGAATTGATCAAAAGCCCCGCCTCGTTCTATCCGCAGGATGTCAAAGACCTGTGGAGTCGAATCGAATCCCAAATCCTCCCCAACGGTGTTCTGCAGTTCCGCCTGCCCGAACCATACGCGCCCTTCCTGGATTATGCCTCCTTTGGCGTACTGCCGAAGCACCTGCTCGAATCCGTCCCTGTGGACCAGATTCTGAACGCGGAGTTCAATCTCAGTCCGGTGGGAAGCGGGCCGTATAAGTTCGATCACTTGATCCTCGATAGCGGTCAGATCACCGGCATCGTCCTGAACCGCTTCGAGCAATACCATTTGGGCGCGGCTTTCATCGAACAGGTTGTATTTCGATATTTTCCGTCTTCTGCCGCCGCGCTGGATGCGTATCAGTCCGGTGAGGTGGCCGGCATCAGCCAAATTACGCCAGACATCCTTGGCCAGGCATTGGCTGAGCCCAACCTGTTTACCTACACTACACGTCTTCCACAGATGAGCATCATCCTGCTCAACTTGAACAATCCTGAAGCAGCTTTTTTGCAGGATGCCAATTTCCGCCGCGCCCTCATGCTGGGACTCAACCGCCAGTCTCTGATTGATACTTTCCTGCACGGGCAGGCCATCGTGGCCGATACTCCGATTCTGCCTGGCACCTGGGCGCACTATGACGGAGTCGAGCATCCCGTCTATGACCCCGATGCCGCGATTTCTCTGCTCAAGGCGGAAGGCTACGACATTCCCGCCGACGGTGGCCTTGTGCGCGTCAAGGATGGACAACCGCTGATTTTCACTCTCGTGCATCCCAATGACGACTTGCATACGAAGATCGCACAGGCGGTTCAATCGAACTGGGCGCAGATCGGCGTTCAGGCTAATTTACAAGCCGTGCCGTATGAAAGTATATTGCCAGACTTTCTAAGCACGCGCGCCTATCAGGCCGCGCTGGTGGAACTCGACCTCACTCGGACGCCCGATCCCGATCCCTATCCGTTCTGGCATCAGGCGGAGGCGACCGGCGGACAGAATTATTCCCAATGGGATGACCGCACCGCCAGCGAGTATCTCGAGCAGGCCCGCATCACCACGGACTTCGACCTGCGCGCCCGGCTGTATCGCAATTTTCAGGTGATCTTCTCGCGGGAGTTGCCCTCCCTGCCGCTGTATTTCCCGGTCTATTCCTATGGGGTGGACGCACAGGTGCAGGGCGTGCGCGTTCCGTCGCTGTTCGATCCCAGCGACCGCCTCGTCAACATCAATCAGTGGTATCTGGTAACGCGCCGTTCACTGGAACCGACGCCAACGTCCTCTCCTTGAAGCGTGCGTCGGAAAGAGGGGGTATACTTGGGATACAGGTTTCGAGTTTTCGCGCGCAGGCGTCTTTGCGCATGATTCGAGCAGTTTGAGATATTCAAGAAGATATGGAGCACATCATGGCAGATTCCCGAAAGCAGGCTCTGGAATACGCACGACAGAATCGCGAGCGTTTTCTACAGGAACTAAAGGACGCGGTTGCAATTCCCTCGATCTCCACCAGCAATGAACACAAAGACGACATGTTGCGCGCCGCCGAATGGATGGCCGCGCAATTGCGTTCACTCGGGATGGATAACGTCCAGATCATGCCGACGGGAGGGCATCCTGTTGTATATGGCGAATGGCTGGAGGCGGGCACAGACAGGCCCACTGTATTGATCTACGGGCATTATGATGTCCAGCCGGTGGACCCGCTGGAACTGTGGCAAAGTCCGCCATTCGAGGCTGTGGTGCGCGGTGACCACTTGTTTGGCCGCGGTACGTCCGATATGAAGGGGCAGGTGCTGGCCTCGATGAAGGCGGTCGAGTCGATCATCAAAGCGGGCGGCCTGCCGGTGAATATCAAGTGGCTGCTCGAAGGCGAGGAGGAGATCGGCTCCGAGCATCTGGATGCGTTCATCCAGGCGCACAAAGACCTGTTAAAATGCGATTTCTGTCTGAACCCGGACGCCGGCATGATCGCGGCCGACAAGCCCAGCATCACCTACGGCCTGCGCGGCCTGATGTACGCTGAAGTGCGCGTTTACGGTCCCGACCGCGACCTGCACTCGGGTCTCTTCGGCGGGACGGTTCACAATCCCGCCCAGGCCTTGATCGAACTGGTGGCGGGCATGCACGATAAGAATGGTCGCGTGACCCTGCCGGGTTTTTACGACAAGGTACGCCCCATCAGTATGGAAGAACATAAAGAACTGGCGCGCCTTCCCATGGATGAAAAGTTTTATCTGGATCAGACCAAGGTTTCCGCGCTATGGGGCGAGTCCGATTTCCTGCCGGTGGAGCGGGTGGGTGCGCGCCCGACGCTGGAAGTGAATGGATTTCTTTCCGGCTTCACGGGCCAGGGGAGCAAGACTGTTCTCCCGGCCTACGCCATGGCGAAGATCTCCTGCCGCCTCGTTCCCGACCAGAAGCCGGAGGAGGTCTACCAGCAGTTGGTCAAGTATATGGAGAAGAACGCTCCGAAGACTGTCCGCTGGGAAGTGCTCAGCCTGCACAACGCCGGCACGGCGATCACGAATCGCGAAAGTGCCGGCATCCATGCGCTTTCGACTGCGATGGAATCGGTGTGGGGTGTCAAGCCGTTGTTCAAGCGCGAGGGCGGCTCGATCGGCGTCGTGGTGCAACTACAGAACCACGTCGGCGCGGAATCGGTGCTTACGGGCTTCGGCCTGCCCGAGGACAACGTCCACTCGCCGAATGAGCGGATGCACCTGCCCACCTGGTACAAGGGCATTGACGCGCTCATCCATTTCTTCTACAATCTGTAAAGCCGCGTTATGGAAGACCGAATCATCACGTACGGCGGACAGGCCGTCATTGAAGGCGTTCTCATGCGCGGACAAAAGGCCTGCGCCATCGCCATGCGCGCGCCCGATGGCGCTATCGTCGTGCACGAGGAGAAGCTGGCAGGTGTCTATCGCTCGCGCGTCGCCAAAATCCCATTCCTGCGCGGCGTCATCCTGCTGTGGGACGCGCTCGGACTCGGCATGCGCGCCCTGACGATTTCCGCCAATACGCAATCGGGCGAAGATCAAAAACTGGAAGGTCCCGCGCTTTATCTGACCCTTGGTCTGTCGCTGGCCTTCGGCGTGGCTCTCTTCTTCCTGCTACCCGCAGGAGTGGGCGGACTGGCCGAACATTATTTGGGCTGGAATCCCTGGCTCAATAATCTGTTGGAAGGGCTTTTGCGGCTGGCCCTGCTCATTGGTTATATCTGGGGGATTGGATTCATGCCCGACGTAAAACGCCTTTTTGCCTATCACGGGGCGGAGCATAAGACCATCAATGCCTACGAGGCGGGCGCGGACCTGACGCCCGAATCTGTGGCGAAGTTTCCTCTTGAGCATGCCCGTTGTGGAACGGCCTTCATGCTCACGCTGATCCTGCTCTCCATCCTGGTCTTCGCCGCTTTAGGTCCGTTGCCGCTTGCATGGCGTCTGTTCAGCCGCGTGATTTTCATTCCGATCCTGGCGGGAGTGGCGGTCGAATACATCCGCTGGACGGCCGCTCACTTGGATTCGTCCGTCGTCCGCACCCTGATCCGCCCGAACCTGGCCTTGCAGTCTTTGACCACGCGCGAACCAGACCATGCCATGCTGGAGGTTGCCATTCGGTCATTCCAGGCGATGAGAAAAGCCGAACAGGAAATGATCCTTTGAGAAACAGCGGGGCGGCCAGACGGTCGCCCCAAATTGTTTGGAGTCGAGTATGCCTGCCTCGCGAAAACGCCGCATCTTGTGGTTCGTCGCGGCGCCGATCACCTTTGTTCTGTTGATTCTGGCCGCCTATGTCATCCACGCGGGTGGACGCCCCGCCCCCGTCCCCGTAAAAGAAAAATTGAGCGAGTGGGTCACCTACCGCCGCATTGTCCGCCTTTTGCCGCGGCCGATGATCGCGCATGTCTTGATCATTGATACCCGCGCGAAGGGCTTGCAGTTTCTTATCACCCCGCCCGACAACGCGGAGGGCGATCCGCTCGACGCGCGCACCACCTCCCAGTTCCTGGATGAATTCGGACTGACGATTGCGATCAACGGCGACGGATTCCATCCGTGGTGGTCGCGCGGACCGCTGGACTATTACCCGCACGTTGGCGATCCCGTATCGCCGAATGGATACGCGGCCTCGGGCGGCGATATTTACGCCGAGGGGAATGGCGTTCAGCCTGTGCTGTATATCAGCCGTCGCAACTCTTTGACCTTCAATGACAAGCCTGGAAATGTCTTCAATGCCATCTCCGGAGATCGGATGCTGGTATTGAAAGGAGCTCTCGTCGAGGGTTTGGACAATGCAGAATTGGATCCGCGCACTGCGGTCGGCATCAACAAGAATGGCCGCTGGCTGTATCTGGTCGTCGTGGATGGCCGCCAGCCGTTCTACAGCGACGGCGCGACATTTACCGAATTGGCCGAATTATTCGTTGACATCGGCGCGTACTACGCTATGGCCCTTGATGGCGGCGGCTCTTCGGCAATGGTCGTCCGCGGCGAGAATGGCGAGCCGCTTGTTTTGAATTCACCAATTGACCATTACATCCCCGGCACCGAGCGCCCTGTGGCCAATCACATTGGGATTTACCTGGAGGAGTAAGAAGATTCCCGCCCGATCACGATTTGCCCTTATCGTCTGGCATGAAAATCTCTTCGATCTTCTTCCCGAAGAGCGCCGCGATCTTGAACGCCAGCGGCAGGCTGGGGTCGTATTTTCCCGTCTCGATGGCATTGACAGTCTGCCGCGAGACGTCCAGTTTATCGGCGAGGTCCGCCTGCGACCAGTCGTGTTCGGCGCGCAGAACTTTCAACTGGTTTTTCACCGATACCTCCGGGAAAAGAAGGCGAGGCCGAGTCCCCAGAAGAGGGTCGTAATCGGCAGAATCCAGATCGGCGAGAGATGCGGGAATCCAATCCCTTCGAGAAAGCCGTAAGCGAAAGTAAGCAGGCTGGTTGTCCCGGCGGCGAAACTGATGGCAAGTAATTGGATTCTCTGCTGGAGTTCGTCACTGCCCATTAGCACGCCCATGATGGAGTGCAAGACAAACGCCACCGGCACTACGGGGGCAATCGCAAGAAGGATGCGCCATGGGGACGAATCCTTCATTTGCATCAGGATGGAGTTGCTGGCTACCAGAGTGACGATATAGGCAAAAATCGAGATGACGAATTCCCGGGTGTAACGTACCATGGTCTCGACCTGTTTCATGTTGTGTTCCTCCTCGTTTGAGAAATCAAATGGATGTAAAGCAAACTTTACACTCGGGAGTATAAAACATCCTTGACAAAATGTCAAGGCTACTTGACATTCTTCTTAGAAGGCGATTTCGCCGATCTGCTCGAAATTAATGTCGAACGTCTCGAATTCTTCGGCCTCTGCTTCAGCATCCTTCCAATCACCCGCCAGCGCGCCGCGATCGCAATAAGAACGAAAAGTGCAATACTGGCACTTCACAATGTCTTCCGTCAGCTCGAATTCCCACCGTGTCTCGATCTCTTTGATGACGGTCTCCAGCGCCGACTGATCCCGTTTGAACTGCGCCGCGTCATATCGAAAGACCGCCGGATCGGTGGGGAAGTCTGCAAACCAATAGACCATCTCGATTCGTTCCGGGACAAAGGCCTGCCCGCCGTTCAATGCGCCTCCAGCCACCGTGAGCAGGTACCGATAAACGCGCGTCTGCCAGCGCGCCGCCAGCCACTCATTGCGCGGGCGCTTGAGGTACGTCTTCCAGTCGTAGATGACGATCTCACCCTCACGCGCGGCAATCAAATCATATTTGGCGACCAAGCGTGAGGTCCCAAGTGGGGCGGAGAGCACTAATTCAGGGTATATCGTGTAGCCATCAATTGGGGGACGGTGAGCGCGGAAACTTTCCCACCAGCGCGCCAGGTTTGGGGTGTTTGCCAGCCGCGTCAGCTTTTCGTCCGGCAATCCCAACAGCGACTGTTGCACCAGCCGGTGAAAGGTCTGGCCTTCCTGGAGGTGCTTCTCGTTTTCCAGCGCGGGTTCGCTTTCCGCGGCAGGATATTGCAACTGCTCGATGTAACGCAACTGAAATCGGCGCGGGCAATCCGCGTAATCCTGCAGGGAGGATTGGGAGAGGGTGAAGGGAACGGGCAGAGGCATGATTCACCGTTTTTGCAACTGTACCACAAGCACGCCGACTCCGACCAGAATCAACCCGACGGTTTCTTTTATAGTGAGCCTCTCGCCAAGGAAAAGGAAAGCCAGTATTGCAATCTGCGGCATCATCAGGCTGTTCAGGATACTGGACTCGACCGCCGACAGTGTGCGTAGTGTGTGGTTCCACACGGTGAATGCGAACGCCGTATTGATGACAGCCAGCCAGGCGATAATTTCCCAATCCGTTGCGCTTGGATTTCCAGGCCCCTGCGCGGCAAATCCGATGAAGAGTAACAACATGGAACCGATGCCCATGCTGGTGAAGGTCACAATCAGCGGCGAGAGGTGGTTTTGTAAGTTGACTTTCCGTCCAAGCAGGGACGAGGCGGCATTCGCAAGCATCCCACTGAATGCGATGAGCACGGCAGTTCCCAGCGAGTCAGAGAATGGAAATGGCATGAAATATATGCCCACACCTACGACTGCAATCGCAACCCCAAACCATTGTAGGGGGGAAGGGAATTCTTTCAGCACGTAAATTCCCGCCAAACCCACAATCATGGGTGTCAGGTTGAGCAGCAGGCTGACCATGGCCGCGGGCAGATAGACAAGACTCAGAAACTGTGCCCCCTGTGTAAGCGTAATAACCATCAGGCCAAGCAGGGTTAACCAACCCCAATCCGCGCGAGACAGATTTTTCAGAATGGCGCGTTCTCTGGGGTTGCTCAACACAAAGGGAATCAGACAGAGAAATGCTGCAAAATAGCGGAGCCCTGCAAAAGACAAAGCGGGTAGGCTGTTGCGGAGGCCGATCTTGATCAACACCCAGGAGGTGGACCAGAGAAAGGTCACGAACACGGCTTGCAGGATGGCGCTCAACCGCGAAGGGGCTTTTGACATTTCTTGATTATATGCCAGAAAATTCGAGTATAATCCGCCCGTTATGATTTACGATTTCTGCGTCGGCAGATCCCCTCTGTTCGTCGGTGTACGTGGCTTTATCGCCGCGGGGCATCCTCGAATCGCGCCTGCCTGCAGTAAGTAGCCTGTCTCCATTTACTTCTCACGCCGCAGGCCTCTTGCGGCGTTTCTGTTTAAAAGGCAAATATGATTCAAATTCAACTCTCCAACGTGACGCTCATCTTGGGCGCAAAACGAATCTTTGAAAGCCTCAACTGGGAAATCCAGCGTGGACAAAAGATTGGCCTGATCGGCCTGAACGGCGCGGGGAAGTCGTCGCTGTTCAAACTCATTCAAGGGGAATATTCTCCTGAATTGGGCGGATCGGTGACCCGCGCCCGCCTCGTCACAACGGGATACCTGCCACAACAGCCCGAGTTGGATCTTTCGCTGACAGCCTTTGACGCGGCGCTGGCAGGCAACCCGCGCGTGGCAGAAGTGCACGCGGAACTGGAACACGTGGAGGCAAGTCTCGGCGATCCAGATGTTTACAATGAAGAGAGAAAGTTACAGGGCGCGCTCGAAAAACAGCACGCTTTGCTCGATGAATACAACTCGTTCGGCGGAGACTCCTACCCCGCGCACGTTCGGGAGATCCTGCTCGGGCTGGGACTTCCCGAAAGCGACCTCGGCAAGCCCATGTCCGTGTTGAGCGGCGGGCAGAAGAAACTGGTCGGGTTGGCGCGCCTGTTGCTCGTCCGTCCCGATGTCTTGTTGCTCGATGAGCCAGACAATCATCTCGACCTGCCGGGCAAGATGTATCTCGAAAGTTTGATTCGCGGTTATGAGGGGACGGTCGTCATCGTCTCACACGACCGCTACCTGCTCGACGCGGTCGTCACGCACATTGCCGAACTCGAGGACGGCGGCTTGACCCTGTTTGAGGGCGATTATTCCTCGTTCGTCGCAGACAAAGAGGTGCGGCTGGCGCGCCAGGAAGAGTTGTTCCGCGCACAACAGCACGAGGTCACGCGGCTCGCGGCGGCCATCAAGCGCTATGCCATCTGGGGCAAAGTGTACGACAACGAGGATTTTGCGCGGAAAGCCAAGTCCATGCAGAAACGATTAGACAAGATGGAGAAGGTCGAGAAGCCAGTGACTGAGCGCCGCCGTATGGACCTACAACTCAACGGCTGGCGCGGCTCGAACAAAGTACTGGAGTTGCGCGGCGTGAGCAAGTCCTTTGGGTCAAAACGTGTGTTCGCAGATTTGAATGAAACGATCTGGCATGGAGAGCGCGTGGGGCTGATCGGCCCGAACGGCGCGGGGAAGTCGGTGCTGATGCGCATGATTCTGGGGCAGGAGCGTCCCGGCGCGGGCGAGGTGATCCTTGGGCCAAGCGTGGTCGTCGGGCATTACGCGCAGGAACACGAGACGCTCGATTTTGAACAAACTGTACTCGACGCGGCGCGTTACGCAGGCGAGATGAGCGAATCGCGGGCAACTGCGTTTCTGTTGCGCTATCTTTTCACGTACCGACAGGTTTCGCAGAAGATCGGCGACCTCTCTGGCGGTGAACGCAGCCGGCTTCAGTTGGCCCTGCTGGTGTTGTCCGGCGCGAACTTCCTGTTGCTGGATGAGCCTACGAACAATCTCGATATCGCCTCTGCCGAGGTGCTCGAGCAGGCGCTGGCCGATTTTGTCGGCACGGTGCTGGTGATCTCGCACGACCGCTATTTTCTGGATCGAACCGTTCAGCGCCTGCTTTCGATCGAGGATGGGAGATTGGCCGGTTATGCGGGCGGATACAGCGACTATCTCGAGAAGAAGGCATAAAACAGCGGAGGCGTTTCTGCCTCCGCTGTCGGTGACTTACGCGCCGCGCCGCGGGCGCGCTCGTTCGGCCAGTTCGCGCAAAAGCGGGCGGAGCGATTCGGGCGCGCTCGTATCGCTGGTGCGGACGGTATGTTTCATCGTGTCCATTTCTACGGTAATGGTGTAATTGAATTCGTCCGGCATGGGGCGCGTCACAAGGTTCTCCGGCAGGGTCAGGAAATTCGCCTCGTCGAGGCAGGCGCGCAGGGTCTCGGCTTGATCGGCAGGCAGGTCATTCAGGTCGAGAGTCAGCCTCGTCGTGCGTCCCATGAATCCGCCCGACCGTTCAAACGTGATGCGTGTCATTTAACAATACCGAGCGCGCGCAGGACGGCGGTCAGACAGCCTGTCGGGGCCGAGCCGCCAATCGTGATACCCACTGCCGCCCAGCCGGTGCTGACCGCGTTCTGCTCGACACTGCCTTCCCCGTAGATCTCGCCAGCCGCGGCAAAGGTCGCATCGGCGGCCTGCTGGAAGGTGGATTGCGAAGTCAGTTTTTCGGTAAGTGTCTTGTACCAGATGCGGCCGGCTTTCTCCCAGGCCGATCCACCGAGTTCGCGCGCGACGACGTAGAAGGCATGATTGGGGATGCCGGAGTTGATGTGGACGCCACCGTTATCTTCGATGGTGTTGACGTAATCGTCCATGTGCGCGGGCTGGGGGTCCTTGCCGAGCACCGGGTCGTCGTAGGCCGTGCCCGGCGCCTTCATGGAGCGGATGCCTACGCCGTTAATGTTTGACGTGAACAGGCCTTCACCAATGATCCAATCGGCTTGGTCGGCGGTCTGTCCGCGTTGATACTGCTTGACCAGTGAACCGAATACATCGGACATGGATTCGTTCAACGCGCCGGGCTGACCGAAATAGGTGAGGTTTGCTTCATATTGGGTGACGCCGTGGGTGAGTTCGTGACCGATGATGTCCAGCGAGATGGTGAAGCGGTTGAACAGGCGCTCCTCCACAGGAAGGTCTTCATCGCCGTCGCCGTAGGCCATCTGCTGTCCGTTCCAAAAGGCATTGTCGTAACCCTTTTGATAATGGACGGTGGAGATCAGTTTCAGCCCGTTGTTGTCAATGGAGTTGCGCCCGTAGATATCGAGATACAGATCGTAGGTGATTCCCGCGCCATCGTAGGCTTCATTTACGGCTGGATCGGCAGTAGCCGGGTCGCCTTCTCCGCGCACTTTTGTGCCGGGGAGTTGCGAACCGTTCTTCGCGTCGTAAACGGTGCGATCTTTTCCACCCGCGACGGCGGCGGCCGCGCGGAGCTCCGCGATCCTTTTGACGATCTCGTTGCGTTGATTGCGAATCTCGTTCGACGTCGCGATCGTCCGCAAGGCGATTTCCCGCTGGGCAGGGGACCCATTTCGGGAGATCGCGTCGAGCATGTGAGGCGGTGTGATGCAGAACACAGAATGGTGGGCGTGCATGTTTGCTCCTTTCGTCCAACCTCCAAGGGTAGTCACAGTATACACTCCGAATACTCTAATTTCAATCCCTGCGATGGGAATCCGAGTCGTTTATCATCACAAATTCACATCCTCATTTCCGAACGTTAATTCCGAGATGATTGGCCACCGCCCGTTCGTGACCGGCGGTGTTGTCGTCTGTTGGTACGTTCAAGATGCGGGGCTTTCCGTCCGCGCCCTGAATGACCATGGTGGTCGAGCCGCCGCCGTCCAGACTCATGGCGGTGTATGCGCCAAGGGAAATCATCAGGTCGGCCAGTTCGGCGAATGTGGCGCCCTGACTCGTCTCGCGACCATCCACAGCGACCAGGATCAACCAGCGGCCGTTTTGGTTGAGTCCGACTGCCGTACGCGGATCCACGCGAGTCGCTTCCAGCCCACTGACCGCTTTGCCTTTTTCCACCAACATGCGGTCTCCGGAGATGGCATTGTAAATTTTGCCTTTGGCTTTGTTGAACGAGATTTCGTTACGCTGGTTAATGTACAGGATAGGCTGTCCCGGTCTCTTGGCCGAATACACCTTTCCGCGCGAGGCCGCGTAACCATTTGGCTTGACAGGGTCACCGCCACCGGAGCAATAGGTCTGGGGATCATACGTCGAGGGGTCAAGGTAATAATACCCATCTCCATTGACGGCTACTTGCAGGTTGTGCCCAGCCAGGAAAGCGGATGTCTTTTGGGAGCATAGCGGCGGATCGCCCTCGCGCACCGGCGGCGTGACCAGGAATTTGAGACCGTCGGCGCGCATATCGACCGCCAGGGCATGTGTGACCGCGCGGCGCGGTGTGAGGCGTTCCTTTCGGAAATAGATCACGCCGTTGAACAATTTCTGCATCAGGGAGGCGGGAACGGTCGCGCCCAGATTGGATAGACCGCTACTGGTGCACCATCCGACCAGGCCATCGAATTTGCGGACTTGAATCCATGCCCCGTCGCTGGTGACGCCCAGGGCACCGACCACATCGTCATTCTGCAATTGGCCGACAACCGCCGCACCTGTGCTGGAACTTGCAAGAATCTCCAAAGTCGCCGCAGTGACCCTGTGCCATGAAACGAACTCACCCTCCGCGGGAGGCGGTTCCTCGGGCGGCGGCTTTGACTCCACGCGCAGCAGGTACGCGCTGAAGCACCAGCCTTTGAGGCCATTGTCGCGGCGGACGTAGATCCAACTCGCGTCCGCGTTGGCGGCGATTCGTTCCACGATTTCGCCCTGAGGCAGTAGGCCGATCACCGTGTACTCCAACCCCGGCCCCTCACGCATGTTCAGAGAAACCGCGGTGACACTGTATTTTGTGCCGGCAAGATCGTCCGGGGCGGGCTCCGGCGGAGGGTGGGGCGGCTCTTCGGGCGGTGGGGGCTCCTCCGGCGGGGGTTCCGGCTCGGGCGGCGACTCGATCAAGAGCAGGTAGCGGCTGTAGCACCATCCACTCAGGTTTGCGTCGCGGCGGACCTTGATCCAGCTCTCGTCGGTGGTCGCCTCGAGCCGCTCAACGATTTCACCCAATTGCAAGCGTCCGATGACCGTGTAGTTGGTGCCCGGGCCCTCACGCACGTTCAGCACCGAGGCGGTGACACGGTAACGCTGGGCGCCGCTGGGAGGATAATCGCGGGGGATTTCCGGCACGGGTAAATTGAAACGCTGTGTGAATGCAACGCCGTCCCCGTTGAAGTAATTCAGGTCTATCGCCTGGCTCTCCGCGCCGAATCGTTTGCCGTCTTCGGTTTCGGTGAATTGCCAGAACAGCCACTCGTTCTCGCCCCAGGGACCCGGTACACTGGGCTTCGCCACGCCATAATTGGCGATCCATAGGGGATACTTGTGGAAGTATTCCAGATTCTCGGGTTCGGTGATTGGGTTGGGCGCGTTGCTGAGCCAATAATAGTAAGCCGTGTAAATGGCGATTTCCTTCTGGCCGATGAGGTCTTTTAGCCTCTCCAGAAAATCGTACCAGCGTCGCCAGCCTGTATGCGGACCGCCATAGGATTCTTCGAAGTCGGCGAAGAGGGGCAGTTCCCCCAGGTCGCCCTGGAACTGTTCCACCCACAATTCGGCCTGGCGCTTGGGGTCGGCGCGGCTGTCGTAGAACCAGTACGAGCCGCGCGGCAGGCCCGCCGCTTTCGCGTTTTTCCAATTCTCTTTGAACTTGACATCGGGCCACAGATTCTGCCCGGCGCGTATGATGACGAAGTTGGCCGCTCCCCGCATTTTGACGAAGTCAATTCCCTGCGCTGTCCCCGGTTCATCCTGGTAGAAACTGACGTCGGGACCGATGATCCTGCCCATGTTGCTCTCCTTCGTGAATCGTCTAATGACATTGTACCAGCGATGAGAGGACGATTCAACAAGCAGAATCCACAATCAATTTGTAAATTGTGCTGCGTTTAAAAATCAAAAACCGGGAGGATCCTCCCGGTTTTACAATCAATACTTTACGGTGTTGCAGCAGGTGTACCCCCAGCCGGTGGAGTCGGCGTGACCATGGCTCCCGCGCCCGGCGCGGGAGTGGCGGTTGCCTCTTCGGGAGGCAAGCCAGCCAGCAGGACCTGCCAGGCGATGTCGAGGTCGTCGCGGGCGGCCACGGGGAAGTTCGGCAGATTCGACAGGGTCAGATCGAGGCGATACAGGATTTCGGTCAGGTCGTCTGCCAGCGACGCGGGCGCGTCGGGCTGGACTTCGATCAGCAGAGCGCGTGCCATCTGAATATCCTGTCGCGCCATTCCGAAATTGCTCTGATACAGGAACATGCGGGCGCGCGAAAGCAGTTCCATGGACTTCAGCAGTTTGACCTGACGCGCGAGTTCGACATTCGTGACATCCGCCCGCGTTTGAAGCGCGGACTGCATCGCCTCCAGCACGGCCAGCCTTTGCGTATGCGCCGCGATCTGTTCTTCGAGCGTGCTCACGCGTCCATCGAGATTGGCCGTTGCTTGCGCGGTCTCCATCGCATCGAGCCTCGCCTGCAGGCCGGCGATTGCCAACTCGCTTTGAGCCTGGCGCGTTTGCAGTGCGGCCAGTTGCTCGGTGTTCTCCTGCACGGGCAGGATGTATTTCTCGTAAATGTACGGCACGCCAAAATAGAGCGCCGTGCCGATGACAGCCGCGATCATCAGGGTCAGGAGGGTGCGCAGGAGGATGACGAAAAACCGCTTCACGCGCTGACCCAGGGTTGGTCCCGATTTCGCAGCGGGCGCGGACGTCTCCGCCTCCATTACGAAGACGGCGGGCTCCTCGGCTTTGGCGATCTCTTCCGCGGGCACAGGTTCTTTAACTCGCTTGGCCATGGAAACCTCCTAAAAGCTGCTGTTTCGATTGTAAGCGATTTTGAGGAAATCAGCAGCGGGCGAACTCACATCCCTGCCAGCGCGATGGCCCCCAGGACGCCCGACAGTTTTCCCAGCCCGGGCGGGACAATGTACTCGTCAATGTTTTCAGTGATGGTCAAGTGAGCGACGTAATGGCCCAGCAATTCCAACACCCGGCTTCTGATTTTCGGGTACAGAAAGGAACGACTCATGACGCCGCCGCCGAGAACGATTCTCTTCGGTGAGAGGACGAGGATGTAATTGACCAGCGCCGCGGCGATGTAACCTGCTTCGATCTCCCAAAACGGATCATTCTCCGGGACGTCTGCTCCCGCTAAACCGAGTCGTTTCTCGATGGCGGGTCCGCTCGCGAGGCCCTCGAAGCAGTCGCCGTGGAAGGGACAGATTCCATTAAACGGATCCAGTTCGCGGTCATGCGGGATGCGCAGGTGGCCCATTTCGGGGGCGAGTAATCCTTTCAGCGGTTTTCCGTCCTTGACGTATCCGCCCCCGATTCCCGTCCCGATGGTGAGGTACAGCGACGGGTCGAGGCCGCGGGCCGCGCCCCAGCGGAACTCGCCCAGCGCGGCGGCGTTGACATCCGTGTCCATGACGATGTCCACATTCAGCGCGCGTCGAAGCGTGCCGCGCACATCGGTATGGCTCCAGTCCATCTTGGGCGTGAACGCGATGAATCCGAACGTGGGCGAATCGGAATCCAAATCGAGCGGCCCGAAACAGCCGACGCCGATGGAATTGACTTGGTCCGATATAGTGAAAGGCTGGAAGAATTGAATGACCCTGTTCAGGGTTTCATCGGGCGTAGTGGTTGGGATTCTGATTTGTTCGAGAATGTGATCGGGGTCACTGGCGACGATGCAAACAAATTTCGTCCCGCCCGCTTCGATGCCGCCGAAGAGTTTTTCCGTCATGCGCTCATTTTAGCAGGGTTTCGTTCGCTTCGCCGTTGCGTTTGGTGAAATAACCTTCCCCTCTACTTGCAGTACACCATCTTCACCCGCCTTCGCAAAGCCGACTGAAAGCCGACTATTTCGCTTCCGCGGAGTTGAGTATTCAGCCCGATGGTTCATGTATGCCCTTGAGGGTACCGCCGGGTGGATAAAACAAAACGGTCTCGCGGACATTCCGCCCGACACCGCTTTTTCATTTTATGAATTCAAATTTTCCCTAATCCAGGCAAGGACATCTCCTGGCGTTCCAATCTTAAGACCCGACCTTTCAGCAACCTTCGGGTCATCCAGAAAATGCTTGCGGTTGTGCGTGGCAAGATAATCCACGTGGGCTTTCATTGCGGCAAGCAAAACGGGAACATCCTCTGGGTCTGCAATTAAATATAAATTCTTCTCAATCTCTTTTTGAGTCGGGTTTTGAATAATCTTTGGGCGGGCATCTTTGATGGTTTGACGAAATTCAGGCAAAGCATGCGGGACTTTTCTGGCCAGTGAACGCTCGCTCTCGACAATGACTTGCTCACTGATAAAAGTTTCTATCTGCCCATTTTCAGACATGACCAGCAATACTCGCGCCGCGCCTGACGATGAAATAACCCCTGCTATCACAGCACTGCTGTCAAGGAACACTTTAATTTTTGACATAGTGTTCTTTGTAATAGCGTTTGCGTTCTTCGTCCAATGTTACGAGCAAATCCTCCAAGGTGACATTGGCTTCCTTGACCTTCTTGGCCACTTTATCGGCGCTTTTCATAACCTTGCTTTCCAGGGGAACTAGAAAAAAGGAGCCATCACCAACATCAATCAACTTGAAAAATTCACCTTCCTCCAGTTTATATTTCTTGCGGAAACTGGCAGGGAGGGTGATTGTCCCTTTGCTGCGGATTTGTAGGGTAGTCATAATTTTCTCCAGAAAATCGGAAATTCCGAATTTCTGGCATTATAGCACAAACACAAAACGGTCTCGCGGACATTACGTCCCGAGACCGTTTTTCATTCTCCCGAATCGGCGGCGGACTAAATGCCTGCCTCACCTGTGCCTGCGGCAAGGTGCAGGCAGTTCGTGGAAGTCGGTTCAAACCGACTCGCTCCTCAGCCCGAAGCGGATTGTGATTGAGCAATTTCGGCCCTCCCGTAACAAACGGGAAAGAGCCTAAACACGACGGACACTACGGACACAAAGGGAGAAAATTCGGCTTGATTGATGGGCATTTTTCCTTCGTGCCCTTTGTGTCCTTTGTGTTTAAAATGGGTTCCCCGTTAAAAACGGTAGAACCGCAATTTCTTATAATTCCCCAATCCAATGCACCCAACTCAACTTCAAATCCTTTCGACAACGATTGAAGAGACGTTCATCCGCCGTCCAAAATTCTACAACCAACTTCTCAGCCAATGCCAGATAAAAAGCATCATAGGCTTTGGAGTGACCCAGTTTGCCAGCCAGCTCAAGCGCGCGCAGGCTTAACTCTTCGTCTTCATTGATGATTTCAACTCGCAAGCCGTGGATTGTCCGCAAGACCTCTTCTGCGTCCTCAGGAGTAACCGCCTTTTGAGAAACCAAAGATCGAATTGCGGATGCGGTCTCGCTCAACCATAGGCGAGGCGCGCATGGAGTGATATTCTCCCGGTCAATCTTTTCCCAAAACGCACTCAGGCTGTCCGCCTCACTTAAAATGCTCTTGACAGCAACATTGGCGTCAATGACCAAGTAACTCATTAACCCGCTCCTCCCGTACTTTCTCGATGACTTTTACTACGTCAGGAAGAGGCTTACCCTTTCGCCGTTTCATGATTCGAGCCCTGAGGGCACGGGCATGTTCCAGGGCAAGCAGTCTTTCCCTCTGTTGACTGTTGTCCTCTTTCAAGCCCGCGGTGATATATTCACGCACCAGGTCGCTGACGCTTCGGTTGCGTTGGCGCGCAAGACGCTCCAATGCCTGACGTTGACGTTTTTCCAGCAATAGATTAACTCGCTGTAGATTTTCCATGCGGACTCCTTGTGTGACGGCATTATACACACCCACATGCGCATGCGTCAATATGATAATGCCCGTGCAAAAACGGGCTCGCGGACATTCCGCCCCGAGACCGTTTTTCATCCCTCTGTACTCATCCTTTCCCCTCCCACCACCCCATCAACTCACTCAAAGGCAAACTCGGCGTCGCATAGCCCTGCCTGCCTGAATTCCATGTCACAATTAAATCCCTCTTTGCACGCGTGATGCCCACGTATAACAGGCGCAGGCGTTCCTTGACTTAATCCAGCCGCGAGCGCAGGGTCGCCGTGCCTTCCTCGTACCAGTCATATTCACTCGTCGACTCGAGCGCGGTCAACTGCGCCAGCGCCTCCGCTTCAAGGTTCAACCCGCCGCGAATGAACCACTTCTCCGAAATAAAACGGTCGTTCGGCATGTTCGAGGGGAAGTCATAATTATTGACCGACATCAAATACACACGATCCCACTCCAGTCCTTTTGC
>DAOTXP010000233.1:0-5817 GCA_034435275.1 Anaerolineales bacterium
CCATCTCAGGATTGTTCGCGCGGCTACGGTTATGCAATGAACCTCAACCGCATCGAGGCCCTCACCGGGACCGAATACCGCGAGACGCCCGTCGAGAAAATCCTGCCGCAGGGAGAGTTGCGCGCCACCCACACCCTCAGCCGCGCCGGTAGATGGATCGCCATCGACGCGGTCAGGCCGCTGAAATCAAACTGACATCGCCCTGAGCAGAGCGCATCGAAGTCGAAGGGTCAATGAAATGCAAAATGCAGAGACGACCGACTGAGTCGTCTCTGCATTTGTTGGATAGTATGGAGTTGGGAAGGCTGATTGGGAGAGTTACCTCCAGGTGCCTGAATTCTCCTGATGCGCTTGAGCGGACATCCCCACCGGGTGATAGGTCGGCTCCTGGCGGATGGGAGTCCGCGCGGCCGCCGGGGCGGTGGGCTTCGGCGCGGAGCGCACAAATGTATTGGATGGAGCGGAATTGTTGCGCGCGGCAAACGATTGGCGGAATGAACTCGAGGCGCGGGTCTCGTCGAGTGTGAACAGGCGCTCACCGGCCACGGAGAAGGTGCCGATGATCAACACACGGATTAGCCAGACCATGACAGCCACAAAGACTGGTACACCTTTGGTCAGTGTTGCCTGGCTAAGCAACACACTGCCTTCGGCCTGGTGATTGACCACGGCCACTGAAATACCCCACCAGGTCAACGCGGCATTGAAGCCTGCGGCCAGCAGCCAGGCTCCGAACAGGTACCAGACCTCAATCGGTTCATCGCGGCCTTTTTCCGGGGTGAAGATGCGGGCGATCCCGGCAAAGTCGATTCCGCAGAAGGCAATCGCCAGAATGGTGGACCAGCGCGCACCAGCGAAAGTCAGGTCACCCAGGATGTCATTCAAAGCGAAGGATGTAGTGGAGAAATTGAACACCTCGAATGAAAGCAACGCGACCACCAGGATCGTCCCAAAGATCACGCCGCGTTGCAGGCTGGCGCCTTTGAGGAACGGGAGTAATTGGATTGGGAACGAGCGGTTCATACGGGCCTCCTTCAGCCGAACCAATAACTATCGAAAGTATAGAACAAATGTTCTTTTAAGTCAAGATGGATTCGTTGCAATTCTGTCGCAAGCGATCCTCCTTGTAAAACGATCCGGCTCGAACGGTTGTGCAATCCGCATAAGAGTCGTAAAATTGTCCTGCCATAAAATTAGAAACTGGCAAGGAATTGAGATGTATCCCGTAACCGAGAGCGAACTTTCTGATTCTGCGGATAAACAGCCGCCCAGTCAACTGGGCGGACGACTTGCTTTTACTCTAAATCGAAACTGCATCACGTAGGGCGCAGTGCGCCTCCTGCGTGGTGGAAACTCAGTTGCAGGAGGCTGTCCATGATCACCAACTACAAGACCAGCGAGCAGGGGCTCATTCGGCTGGAAGAGGCCGTCACCGGGGCGTGGGTCAACGTCGTTGATCCGACTCCCGACGAAGTCAAATACCTGACCGAGGAACTGGAAATATTTCCCGACCTCATCAACTATTCCCTCGACCTCGACGAAATGGCACGCATCGAACGCGACGAGGACGAGGGCTACACCTTCATCCTCCTCCGCATCCCCCACTTCCAGGGCGAGAACGTGGACGTGCCCTACGCCACCATCCCGCTCGGCATCATCATCGTGGACGGTATCATCGTCACCGTCTGCCGCTACGAGACCGACATTCTCAAACCGCTTCTTAACGGGAAATATCGCGGCCTGAAAACGGGCAAACGTTACCGCTTTGTCCTGTATGTGTTTCTCGAGGCCGCATCCCGCTACCTCGCGCACCTGCGCGACATCAACAAGACCACTGAGGCCATCGAGGACAAGCTGCAGAAATCCACCCGCAACCGCGAGGTGCTGGAGCTCGTGAAATACCAGAAGTCCCTCACCTACTTCGCCACCGCCCTGCGCTCCAACGAAGTGATGATGGAGCGCGTCCAGCGCATGCGGCTCTTCAACCAGTACGAAGAGGATCAGGAACTCCTCGAAGATGTGATCACCGAAAATCAGCAGGCCATTCAGATGACCAGCATCGCCACCGAAATCCTGGCGGGCATGATGGATGCCTTCGCATCCATCATCTCCAACAACCTCAACGGCGTGATGAAAGTTCTGGCGGCGCTCACGATCATCTTCAACCTCCCCACCATCGTGGCCTCGTTCTACGGCATGAACGTCAAACTGCCGGGGGAGGATCATCCCCTGGCTTTCCTCACCGTTTTCGGCATTGCCATCGGCCTCACCGCCATCGCCACTTTCGTTTTCTACAAACGCGACTGGTTCTAATGCAGGCCGAACTTCTCCTTGACGCGCAGGCAATCCTCGGCGAAGGCCCCGCGTGGGACGATAAGACCCAAACCCTCTACTGGGTGGACATCCTCGACAAGCGCGTCCACGCGTGGAAGGATGGCCGCGACGATTCCCTGCAACTGGACGAGTACATCGGATGTGTTGCCCCGCGCCGCGGCGGGGGTCTCGTCGCCGCGCTGCGCGCTTCATTCTGGACTTTGGGTTGGAATGTGGCGCGGAATACCATTCCGCAACCCCAGGTGGGATTCCATCCCGCCCCACAGCAGTCATTTCTCGCGTCTGTGACCGAACCCGCGTCCAACCGCTTCAACGACGGCAAATGCGACCCGGCCGGGCGACTGCTGGCAGGCACAATGGACATGAACGAGAAAGCCGCCAGCGGAAATTTATATTCCCTCGAAGCAGGCCAGTCCCCGCGTAAACTGCTGGACGGAATCCGAATCTCCAACGGACTCGCCTGGAGTCCCGATTACAAAATCTTCTATTACATTGACACACCCACTCGCCAGGTCCGCGCCTTCGACTACGATCTCGATACAGGTAACATCGCGAATCCGCGCGTGGTCATCGAAGTGCCTGGCGAAATGGGCTGGCCCGATGGGATGACCTCCGATCTCGAGGGGAATTTGTGGATCGCGCTGTGGGGCGGGAGCCGCGTCTCGAAATGGAATCCGCTCACGGGTCGGAAAGAAGCGGAGGTCGTCATCCCTGCACCGCATGTCAGTTCGTGCGTCTTCGGCGGGCCGCAGCGCGACATCCTGTTCGTCACCACCGCCCGCGTCGGGCTGGAGCAGTCGGCGCTTGCGAAGTATCCGCTTTCGGGCGGCTTGTTCCAAATCCAGACGCGGACGGAGGGGATGCCCACTTTCGCGTTCGCGAGATAAAATAGCCGCATGGAAAAACGCATCGCTTACATTGACATCGCTAGGGGCATCGGCATTTTGCTGATCGTGCTGGGACATAACGACCTGAGCGAATATCATCCGTTCCTGCACAAGTTCATTTATTCTTTTCATATCCCGCTGTTTTTCTTTTTGTCGGGTATGTTCTTCAAGCCCGAACGGCCGTTTCGCGATCTGCTGAAACGGCGCTTCGACAGCCTGCTCAAGCCATTCCTTTTTATCGTCTTTGCTATTTATCTGTTCGAGGCGGGATTTGGGAACATGACCTTCCCGGTCATGCTCGGGCGGATCGCGAAGTCGCTGTACGCCAACGGCTTCTACCTGGACTGGGTGCAGTTGTGGTTCGTCCCGCATCTGTTCGCGGTGAACCTGTTCGCGTTCGCGGCCTGGCACGCGCTGTTCAAACGCATCCCCCGTCTCTGGCTGAGACTGTTGATCCTGTTTGGAATGCTGGCGCTGGGCGTGGCGACGATGAAATATTTCATGCCGTTCTCGCTGGCCCCGTTCAGCGAACGGACATTGAATGGCTTGCCTTTCAGTCTCGATCTTGTTCTGGCAAGCGGATTTTTCTTTTTGCTGGGTTACGAAGTGAACCAGAAACCCTTGGGAAACTTCCTCGCCTCGCCGCTGGCGACGCTGGGTTTGTTTGGGCTATTGATTGCGTTCAACCTGTTGACCGACGCGCCGATTGACTTCAACACGCGCACATATTCTTCGTTGTGGGTCAACACTGCCGAAGCGCTGATTGGAATCTGCCTCGTGCTCTCGCTTTCCAAATTGGTTGAGGACCATTCGACATGGCTGACGCGGCTGTTCAGTTATCTGGGCAGGATCTCGCTGGTCATCCTGATCTTCCATGTCCCGATCCAGGAGGCGATGGGAATCAAGTTCTCCCGTCTCGGCCTCCCCACCGACCCGACGATTGTGCTGGCATTCCTAAGCGGGGTGCTTTTTCCCGTGCTATTCTACGAAATGGGGATTCATCTCAATCCGCGCCTGCGGCCGTGGTTCGGCTTCTCAGCAGAAGGATCTGTCCGCCGTGAAGAGGCGAAGGGAAATTAAGGGTGCAAAGAAATCCCTTCCATCCGAGTTCCTCCGCGTTCATCTGTGGTTTTACAATATTCGGCCCCGTCCATAAGACGGGGCCGATTTTCATTTTTCGAGTGTCTGCGGCGGGACGGAGGAGCGGCGCATCTGGTCTTCTTCGATGGTGCGGATTCCGTTCCGCACCTGATTGAGCAGGCGTTCCATTTCGGATTGCAGGTGAGCAAGTGTGTCCTTCACGTAATTATCGGCTTCACGGCGGGTGGCGTCCGCGTCGGCACGCGCCTGGCTGAGGATCCCTTCGGCGCGGCGCTGAGCCTCCTGCACGATCATATCCTTCTGGACCAGGTCGTCCGCCTTCTGGCGGGCGATCTCCACCGTACGATTGGCCTCCTCCTGTGCCTGCGCCATGACGCGGTCCCTCTGCGCCAGCAGCTGCTGGGCTTTCTTGACCTCTTCGGGGATGGCAATGCGCATCTGGTCAATGATGTCCAGCATTTTGTCCTCATCCACCATCACGTTATGCGTGAGAGGGACGGATCGGCCCTGGTTGAAGAGTTCTTCGAGGCGGTCAATAAGGTGAAGGATGTCCATTGGCTCCTCCGATGGAACGGATTGCCGTTATTCTAACGCATTTTTAGTCCCGCAGTGCATTGGGCGGGGGTTGATGGTTGCCATCGCTGAGTTTGCGTCTCAGCGCGTCGGCGACGAACGGCGGGACCATGCTGGACACGTCACCGCCCAGCATGGCGATCTCACGCACGGTGCTCGAGGAGAGGAAGGTGTGTTCCTCGGCGGTGATGAGCGCCACAATCTCGATGTCCTCGGCGAGGCGGTGATTCGCCAGCGCCATGCGGAACTCGAACTCGAAGTCCGAGAAGACGCGCAGGCCGCGCACGATCACCTGCGCCCCGACCTGGCGGCAGAAGTCCACGGTCAGGCCGGAGTAGCCGGTCACACTGATCTTGGGCTCCTCCGCGCAGGCCTGGCTGACCAGTGCGATGCGTTCCTCAGGCGTGAACAACAGGCTCTTCAGCGGCTTGTCGTAGACGGCCATCAGAACCTCATCAAACAGGCGCGAGGCGCGGCGGGCGATGTCCATGTGGCCGTAATGGATGGGATCGAACGTGCCGGGAAAAAGTGCTTTAACCATGAAATCTCCGTGATTTTCTAAACACGAAGGACACAAAGGGCAATGCCATTAAAACTTTGTGTACTTCGTGTCCTTGGTGTTTAAGAAACATCCCCTTTGCTCTCGCCCCAGAACCTGCCCAGCGCCTCGGCCAGCAGTTTATGTTCGGGCTGTTCGAGGTGGGCGTCCTTCTCGAACAACGACTGCGCCTGGGCGCGGGCTTTCTCGATGAGCGCGATATCGGTGAGACTGGCCATGCGCAGACCCGAGGCGTAGCCCGATTGCCGCGTGCCGAGGTATTCGCCGGGGCCGCGCTGATGCAGGTCGCGGTCGGCAAGGATGAAACCGTCGTTGGTCTCGGCCATGGCCTGCAGGCGCTCGTTCTCGATATCATCCTCGTGG
>DAOTXP010000234.1:0-4328 GCA_034435275.1 Anaerolineales bacterium
GCTGGCCAAAGCGTTTCCGATTGAATTGCGTTATGAGATTTTCGAGGGGAAGAAGAGCGGGGAACGGGAATTGATCAAAAGCGGGACGTATACTGCGAAGGCCGTTACGTCTGCCTTGTAAGCCCGAAAGCCACGCCAAGACCTCCGAGATTTGCCGGACTTCGGAGGTCTTCAATTCTGCGTCGCTCGGGAGACCCGACGGTCATGGCTCAGTGGGATACTGCGCGAAGAGCCGCGCTGAACGAGTAAGAGGACTTTATCTGACGAGTCCAATAATGCCCAGAATAAGCAAGAGTAGGCCGGACCAACACAATGCGGTGCCTAATGTCCTGTAAACTGTCCGTGAAGTAAGATTGCTTAATCTTCTCAGCCAGACGCCCGAGAGAACTAGCCCAATCACTGAAATCAACAAAATAACTTGTGCGATTAATTGAGAGTTCATAATACATGCTCCTCGTCATTCTTTTTTTAATCTAAAATAGGCAACCATCGCTCCAGTCAACAGCGCCATCAATATTAAGCCCATAAGAAGCAATACATACTCAATTGGAATACCTAGTAGGACACTTCCGAGAAAATATGCGACTATTTCCGCTATGATTGCAGTTATGATAAAAGAAACAACGGTTTTGAATAGACTCGAGGTCTTCATTTTTGCTCACCCTCAGTTAGTTGTTGAATCCCGCGGCGAGAAAGATTTGTATATCAAGTATCCACCTAAGACTGTGATCCCCACGCCTATGCCAGCCATCACTGCACCGACTCCAATTTCATGTGGGCCAACAACAGCACCAACGATTGTCATAGAATGCATTACTCCAGACATGATAAGAGATGTGCCTAAAGCGGTAACCGCGAGGCCCATGGTTACAACAACAATACCCAACACTAGTTTTACACCATCAATCGTCACCTGAGTTTCGCTGTTCCTGGATTCGGGAGAAGTCAATTCAGGCTCTTTGGTCGTGACATCGCCTCTTTGGACAATATCCTCCAAATTGCTGCTGGGCGATTTCGGCTTTCCATTCTCACAATAGTTTGGATCAGAGCACCCCTGCTTTGAAGCGGCTTCTTTTTTACCTTCAGTGATGTCATCTTCGGTGTAACAATTCCCATTGGCGTCAGTTTCATCGCAGGCTTTGTTTCCCGTCGGGTCGGTGTAGCGGAGGGGATTGTTATTGACAAACGCATATCTATCCCAAGCCTGCGCGCCCTGCGCCCCGGCAGGGACGATGGTGTCCGCGCGGGTGAATCTGCCTAACGAAGGGTCGTACCAACGGGCATTGTAGAAGTACAGCCCCAGCGCGGTCTCGTTGCGCTGGGAGGTGAATTGGTAACTGGTGTAAGTCGTGCCGCTGGAATATCTGGTCTCGCCCCACGCCTTGTAACGCAACTCGGCGATCTTGCTTCCGCTGGAGTTCAAGGTGAGGGAAGTACTGCCCAGACTTGTGCTGAGCATAGTCGAAACATAGTCAGAGAGCCGATGGGTTGAGTTTGTCGAAACCATGTAATAGAGTGTACTACCTTCGCGCTGTGGGAGACTTGGCGGTCACCCCTCGGCGGGGACAGTCTTATCGCTCTCAACTTGAACCTAATTCATTTTGGAGTACTGGCTAAACATGATTGCCATTACTACTGCTGGCCAAAATGCGGCCTCAACAATCCAAATACCCGCCATCCACAGTACGATATTGACAACAATATTAGATACAGTGTAAAGAATAACAACCCATTTCTTCATTTTCCATAGCCCACTTATGGTAACTATGCTAACTAACAACGCTGTTACAGCAAGAACCTGATGCCACATTTCCATTCCCATGAAGACCAATGGGGTGATAACGAGGTCGATGATTACGCCCAATACCATCAATGCGCAAAGTATTGTAATTATGGTTGGTCTTTTCTTTTCCATTTCCATTACTATTTCTCCTTTTTATCGCAGGAACTCTTCGTAAACTCCCCAGTGTTATTTGACATTAGGGTAACAAACCGCCTCCGAAAAGAATGTTGATATATCCAGCTTGTGAAGGAGTCAGTATTACGGATGATGAAGTCCCTTCAACCGTTAAAGCATATTCTTTTTCATGGAAGTCGGGATTAAGCGTTTGGTATCCATATTCATCAACAGAAACAAGCGACCCTGTCGCTGCCAATGGTGTCAGATGAACTTGTATGGCGTCTTTGTATATTGTGTCCTCATCATTTGCGGCTTCCTCCAGAATTTCTGCGACATCGTCATAGGCCTCGGCCGTAGGGCTTTTGATTAGGTCTTCCATGCCTGACCCTGCTGCATTTGATGCAGATCCCATTACTATTCCACATATTGGGGATTCCGTGCCGCATCCTATTCCAGCAACAAAGCCAATCGCAGTATTGATGATATTGTTGGCAGCCTCTATCGGAAAACTATTTCTGATCGCATCAGCCTCGTCTTCCAGTATATCTGATACTTCCAATATGCTGCTTCCTTCATCACTTTCTCTCAGAGGAACATCTACAGTTTGTGTTGAGAATCGGTTTGAATACTTTCTCTCACAGGTAGCCGTCTCACAATACCATGGATCATGCCCTGACGGATCTACGTACTTGACAGGATTATTATCTGCATACGCGTACCTGTCATAGCCCTGCGCCCCGGCAGGGACGAGCGTGTCCGCGCGGGTGAAGCGTCCCAGGGCGGGGTCGTACCACCTGGCATTATAGAAATACAGCCCGAGCGCGGTCTCGTTGCGCTGGGAGGTGAACTGGCAACTGGCGTAGGCGTTGCCCTGACTGGCGAAGCCGTGTCGAAGGGTCGTGCCGTCAGGATGAGCCGAAGACATATATGGAGTGTACCACCTTTGCGGTTTGAAAGACCTGACGGTCACGCCTCGGCGGAGACAGGAGACCCACGCCGTGCGAGGACATCAAGGTATTATCGTTAGGAATACTTCGTTGGAGTTCAATTCTCCCTTCCAGGCAACGCGAGTATCGTCGAGATCAACAAAACTTGGATCAATAAAGTTTTGATAATTAGCAATTACTTTATAGACACCCAGTTCGGTAAGCGTAAAATAACTGGACAAGTGAATGGTGGTTTCATAACTCTCTTTAGGTTTAAGTTCAATAAAATCTTCACGTCTTAGTTGTCTTGGATCGATAAAAGCATCAGACCAGTAACCTTCCCCATTGGGCATTGTGATCCTAAAGGTTATTTCCCTGATCGGTGACGAGAGAACTGGTAAATTCACGGACATTCGGGAATTTACAAGAACGGGATTTTTTCCTGTGTTTTTCAAAGTTATGGTCGTGACTATATCCTCGCCAACATAATATGTTGATTTTTCAAACCGGAGAACCAATTCCATTGTTTGTTCCTGTAAGTCGCTAACCTGGTTCGCCTCCCAATCAGCACAGGAGCCTAAAAACACAACAAAGACTAGAACTACCAGAAGCAAGTTTCTTTTCAACATCAAAACTCCTATTGTTCTAATAACTTACACAAGGTCCAGTCTCATATATGTTCACATCACAAGTGGTCAGGTTTCCAATTGTATAATCAGGGGGCCTTGACGGGTCTTTGGGGTGATATATGTGTTCCAAGACAGTATCGTTCAGAGGGTACAAGCTATCTCGATTGCCTTCGAGAATCTCTATTTCTTCTGGTGTAAGTCCAAACCTATCTTTATCAGCAATTTCTCGATCATAGGCCTCTCTCTCATTTATAAAATGGCTTACAACTCCTAAAATATCATCCGGGGTTCCTTCAACCCCATCTGGGCCATATGGGTCTCTACGACGATCCCCCAGATATTGCTCAACGTGAATTGTCTCGTGAAATATAGTGGCCCCCAAAAAACCAGCAGATGTTAAAGCTGACGGGCCAATTCTAATATGCTGTGGATCGTCTGTAACTCCAGAAGCATCCAAATTTTCGTCGTAGTTAACGGATGCCCCATGTGCATCAATCTGGTAATGCACAATAGCTCGACGAATTGCACCATTCTGATTGCCGCCCAATATAAGCCCTCGGATTGCGTCTTCAGCAGTTCCTCCACAACCTTCTGTGTTGCACCCATCACTAATCCTGTGTCCCGACGGATCCGTATATCGGACGGGATTATTGCTGGTATACGCGTACCTGTCATAGCCCTGCACCCCGGCAGGGACGAGGGTGTCCGCGCTGGTGAAGCGTGATAAAGCGGGGTCGTACCAGCGAGCGTTGTAGAAATACAGCCCGAGCGCGGTCTCATTGCGCTGACTGGTAAATTGGTAACTGGTGTAGGCGTTGCCCTGACTGGCGAAGCCGTGTCGAAGGGTCGTGCCGCCTGTGAATGGGATAAAGT
>DAOTXP010000235.1:0-3076 GCA_034435275.1 Anaerolineales bacterium
CCCTAAATTCGGTAATCGCTTTAGACGCTTTAAGCGGACATCTTCTCTGGAGCGCAGAATCTCCCAGCAATGCCCCTCTAAGTATGAGCCCCTATGTATTTGATGAATACTTATTAGTCCCCGAAAAGGACTCACAAATCGCAGCCTTTTCCACAGTCACAG
This sequence comes from Anaerolineales bacterium, assembly GCA_034435275.1. Lineage (GTDB taxonomy): Bacteria > Chloroflexota > Anaerolineae > Anaerolineales > Villigracilaceae > JBFMCC01. The sequence goes on from DAOTXP010000235.1 coordinate 163, forward strand.
GAAAATTAATTTGGCGATCACCCCTGATTGACGCGGCACTTACTCATCCAGCCGCAATTGAGATTGAAGCAATTTCATTTTCCGAAAACCTGGTGTACGTAGCTAGGTTTGACTGGTCGCTGACTGCATATAGATTGACCGACGGCGCGGTAACTTGGGAAATAGATACAGCTGGCCGCACAAACCCCTACTTGGGATCAAATGATGAGGCTATTTATTTGGGATCGGGCTCTCTGTTAAGAGCCTATGATTCCAAAATGGGATCGCTGCTATGGCAAAAAGATATTAATGGGTACATTGGCCCAATGCAAGTGAATGGAAATGTTTTGTATATTAGCGATGAAACTGGCCCAAGCCTCTTGGCTATAGACCTTACTACTCGTGAATTACTGTGGAGAGAGTACTATAACCACATAAACGAGTTTGAGATCGGATGCCTCTCTTTGTTTGATGGTGTGCTGTATATAGGAGCCGAAGAATTAATCGCAGTTTACCAAAGCGATGGGGACGTTATTTGGTCTAGCCAAAAGTTAGGCCGTCTCGAGTGCCCAATAAACCTAGGCGATTATCTATTTGTTAGAAATATCGGCACAACATTATTTGCATTCGACCGAAAAACCGGCCAGGAAGTTGGTGAATTGCACATTGAAGAGAATACAACAATGAAACATGAACCCAATAGGAGTCCGGCTATTGTTGATGAACTGCTAATTGTCCCAATAAATGATAACTTGGTAGCAGCTTATCAACCATAAGATGTTTGTTGCGATGACCTACCTGACGCGGGTTCGCAATCTTGTTCGCTCGCATGAGACTCCTGTCCCCGCTGAGAACTGACCTCAGGTCTCCCAAATCGCGAAGGTGGTACACTCTATTACATGGTTTCGGCAAGCTCAACCCATCGGCTCTCTGATCATCCTTCGACTACGCTCAGGACAAGTTTAGGCAGCACTTCCCTCACCCTCTCCTCCAGCGGACAGGTGCTCTCCGAACTACGGTACACGGCTTGGGGAGAGGTCCGCTACCGCGCCGGCGTGACCCTCACCGACTACACGTTCACGGGCCAGTACTCGAATGTCAGCGATTTTGGGCTGATGTTCTATCGCGAAGCATCCCGCAGGGACAATGCCCGTTGGTACGACCCCGCCCTGGGACGCTTCACCTGCGCGGACATGCTCGTCCCTGCCGGGGTGCAGGGCTATGACAGGTTCGCGTATGCAGATAATGATCCTGTCAGATACACAGATCCATCCGGGCATTACAGAATAGAAGACCCGGGAAACAAGAGAGGGTGTTCAAACCCCGGATATTGCATTGATCCAGCAATAAATATGAAGCTTGGTCGTGAATATTCACGGGCTGAATCAGTTATCTTACGCGACATGCTTAGGAGGGGTGGGGAAGTAACCGATCATGCTGTATACTATATAGTCAGTAACGACGTGCATATCTATGTTGAAGATTATGGAACAAGTACTGGTGCAAAATGGACAATAGACGGCAACCTCATAGTCAACAGTAATGGTACGGATTTCGATTCGTTAGATGGTGTGATCACTAGTGAATATTATGAATCTGTAGTTGGTTTAATTGCCCATGAGGCCAAGCACCTAGAACAAGGACCGATTGTTGCATTGTCAGTCTATGGGGAATTTGAAGCTTGGAAGACTGAGGAGCAGGTAAAAAATGAAATGTTTGGAACGGCTCCAAGGTTTGGTACCACAAGAGATGCGGTCCTAAGAACACCCCTTACACATGATCCCGCTACGTTGGGGTGGATATGGAGAGCCATGGTCGGCGAACAGGGTTTCGACTATATGGCATGGCTTCTTCCACTCAATCCATTTGAGCCAATAACAAATCCTTGGATGCCAGCCATCTTATCACCGTATTAACTTATTGTGGAGGGTTCAAGAGATGAGAATAAATAGACTTGCAGCAGGCCTGCTACTGGTAGCCTTTACAATTGGTTGTTCACCACATGAAAACCTCACTCGCGGTGTGTATGAACTGAAGCAAAGTCCATCGGTGCCTCTGGTAACCCCCATATGGTCCCCATCAGGAAACCATATAGTGGCGTCCCATATCGCTCACACCGACCACAGAACCACTATTTACGACTTTGACCTTAATACGCACCGATCTGAAATTCTAATATCTATAGAAGGCGAAGCGGTCGCACAATCATGGTCAAGGGATGAGACACGTTTGGCTATTGCAATCTCCGAGAGCATTTCATTTTCAGATGATGGGATATGGGTGTTTAATATCACTGACGAATCGTTTGACTATATTGGAATTGGAGAAGCGGCTTCATGGTCGCCTGATGGCGACGCGCTGGCTATTTATTCTTGCGTACAGCTTCCAGACGGCAATTCAAGTGTTGCAACAGTCCGTGTGGTTAGATTTCTCCAAAGAGAGGAGGAAACTCTTTTTAGAAAAGACGGCTGCCTCAAACTTGCATATATATCCTGGTCGCCAGACGGCGGAAAGATTGCTATTTCTTTTGGCAAAGGCGAAGCTACTCAAGCACCTATAGACCAAATATTTGTAATAGATCTCCAGACACAAAAAACAACTGGAATTCTAGGTGAAGGATATTGGAGTCCGTCATTTTCTCCAAACAGCCAAGAGGTCGTATTTGTAAACAACTACAAACTTGGGATTTCGGATAATAATGGAACTTGCCAAGTTAATGTCAAAGATCTAGGTTTAGAAATTATTGGCGATGTGTCATGGTCTCCCGATGGTACAAAATGGGCAATTTCAGGTCTTGGGAGGCTATATATTGTTGATGTTGGAGAAATCATGGGACAAGATTTTCTCGAGAATCCTTTGACTTGTCCGGTAGTGGTCAGGTCGAAGTGATGTATGGTACATTGAGAGCATGATTGCGAAACTGGTTGTTTACACC
>DAOTXP010000236.1:0-2776 GCA_034435275.1 Anaerolineales bacterium
CTGCCAATACGCTGAACAATGGCAATGCCTTCTACGCTCGGCCAGCGGGCGCGGATTTCGTCCGCAACCTGTTTCATCTTGGCCTCGGCCATCGGGACGTAGGCCTCATATTCAAGATAGGATGTTTCGTGCGGATCATCGCGCGAGGTGACGCCGCGCACCATGCCGGCGAAAATGGCCGCCGCGCCGGTGCTCGACAGGGTGATCTGCGCAAGCAGAGCATCGAGGTCGAGTTCGTCTTCGGTAATTGAAAAGATGGTTGGCAGGTTGAAGGTTGAAGGTTGAAGGTTGGGCATCGAGGCTCGATATTCGAGGTTCGGGAATCGGGAGGTGCGATCTATCGTCCGTAGTCCGCCGTCGGCGGTCTACCCGCCGGAGACCGGCGGGAACATGGCGATCTCCGCGCCCGCGGGGACAACGGCCTCGTCGAACGCGTACTCGCGGTTGATGGTGGCCAGCACACTTTTCATGGACTGTTCGAGATTGGGATGCTCGCGGGCGACCTGTTCTTTCAAGTCATGCACGGTGGCGGACTCTGGCAGGTCTAATTCGATGAATTTTGCGCCGCCGGCGCGGTCGCGCAGAGTGGCGAACAATAAGACTTTTACTCGGTTCATGGTTAACTCACCTCACGCAGTATGCAGGATTTCGCAGATTGCCCTGTTGCAATCAATCCAGTATCGCGCCGAGCGGAGGCCAACAGGCCAAAGACGAAGCGCAGGTTATCAAGGCAGCTTGCGTCTCGTCTACGGGGATGCAACGAACGCATCCCCTCCTCTCGACGCGATTGGATTGCTGGATTTTATTGAAAAACTACAAAACGTCGCGGTACCATGTTAAATCCAGACATCGTTTTCGGCAGTCAATTCATTGACAACGTCACCCGTATTAACTGTACCCGCAGGTTCGACCAGCAGAATGTGACACTCCTCTTCCGCAACGGGCTTGTGCTCGATACCCTTCGGCACGACGAACATCTCGCCCGCGCGCAGAGTGACTTTTCCATCGCGAAAGTGAATATCGAGACTGCCCTGCACGACAAGAAACAGTTCGTCCGTTTCGGGGTGGTCGTGCCAGACGAACTCTCCCTGCACCTTGGCAAGTTTGACGTGGTAGTCGTTCATGCGGGAGACAATCTTCGGCGACCAGTGTTCGGTGAACAAAGTGAATTTGTCTTTCAGGTTTACGGCTTGAAATTCCATGTATGCCTCAATTGTTCTCGCCTTGAGCCGCTGGTCGAGTAGGCGGCGGGTTTCGATACAGCCTTTGGCCTACTCAACCATCGCCGCCGTATCGAGACCCAGCGAAGACGAAGGGCGTGATGCTGGTCATCCGCGCTTCGTCTTTGGGTTTCGATACGCCACTCACCCTCTTCGGGGGTTCGGGGCTACTCAACCCTCCGCTCAGCGCGATTCAACTATTCATCACATCCCCACTCTGCCCGCCATGTTTTTCGACCAGTCGGATATTTTGAATCCGCATGGTCTTTTCGGCGGCTTTGGCCATATCGTAGACGGTCAGCGCGGCGACAGAGACCGCGGTGAGCGCCTCCATCTCGACGCCGGTCTTGCCGGTCACTTTGGCGGTGGCGGTGATGACCACGCCCGGCAGAGTTTCGTCCAGCACGAGATCCACGTCCACTTTGGTGAGCGGAAGCGGATGACATAACGGGATCAGGTCCGAGGTCCGTTTGGCGGCGGTGATGCCCGCGATCTGCGCCACGGTCAGCACGTCGCCTTTTTTGACTTGTCCTGCGCGGATCAGGTCGAAGGTGGTCTTCGTCATGTGGACTTCGCCCTGCGCCACAGCGACGCGTTCCGTGTCGGGTTTCGAGCCAATATCCACCATCCGGGCGCGGCCCGTTTCGTCGAGATGGGTCAGTTTGGACATGAGGGAATTATACCCGCGTGTCATTGCGAGGGGCAAAGCGGCGAAGCAATCCTCACCAGCGAGGAGATTGCTTTGCTGCGCTCGCAATGACAGAATGTTATAATCCACCCGCCATGGCCACACCCATCCAGCCGACCTACACCGTCAGCATCCCCGTGTACGAGGGGCCGCTGGCGCTTTTGCTCGACCTGATCGAGCGCGCCGAACTGGACATCACCACCGTGTCGCTGGCGCAGGTGACTGACCAGTATCTCGCGCACGTGCATACGATACAGGGCATCAGCGCGGACGAGATTTCGTCGTTCCTGGTGATCGCGGCCAAATTGATCCAGATCAAATCCGAGGCGCTCCTGCCGCGTCCGCCCGAACGAGCGGCTGGCGAGGAGGACCCGGGCGAGGACCTGGCCCGTCAGTTGCGCATCTACAAACGATTCAAGGACATTGCCAACTGGCTGGAGAAACGCGAGGCGGCTCACCTGCGCCCCTACCTGCGGGTCGCGCCGCCGCCGAAAGTGGAAGGTAAACTCGACCTGAGCGGAATCACGCTGGCCGACCTGCTGGAGGCGGCCGAGGCAATCCTGGCCGAGGGGCGCGACAAGCAGTCGCTGGGGACGGTTATCGCCGCGCCGAAGGTCACCATCCGCGAGAAAATTGATTTGATCGCCAAACGAATGCGGACGGATCGCGCCGCGACCTTCCGCGGTCTGCTGGGCGAGAAACCTACGCGGCTGGAAATCGTGGTGACCTTCCTGGCCTTGCTGGAACTGGTGAAACGCTACCGTGTCCGCGCCCAGCAGGAGGCGTTGTTCAGCGAGATTCAGATCGAGCCGCTGGAAGAATTCGGCGAGGACGAGGAGTTCGAGCTGGAGTTTGAATAATAGTGGCG
>DAOTXP010000237.1:0-6168 GCA_034435275.1 Anaerolineales bacterium
TGGAGCGCCTCGTCCTTTTGCGCGGACGAGACCACCGGCACGCCCTCTTTGATAATCCCCGCCTTCTCCCCCGCGATCCTGGCGAGGGTATCTCCCAGCACAGCCATGTGATCCATGGACAGCGACGTGATGACCGAGACGCGCGGCGTGACCACGTTGGTCGCGTCCAGCCGCCCGCCGAGGCCGACCTCGATCACCGCGGCGGTGACTCCATGCTTTGCAAATGCTACGAATGCTAAAGCAGTCGTGATCTCAAATGTGGTCAACTTTGGTGTCTTCGCTACGTGCGGCTTAAGCTCCTCGACCAATTCGACCAGTTCACCGTGTGAGACAGGTTCTCCATTGATTTGAATCCGTTCGCAGTAATCCTCCAGATGCGGAGACGTGTACAACCCAACCTTGAATCCTGCAACCTGCAAAACCGCGGCGCAAAGTGCTGAAACCGAACCTTTGCCCTTCGTCCCTGCCACGTGGATGATGGGGTATTTCGCCTGCGGGTCCCCAAGCGAGGCCATCAACGCGAACATGCGATCAAGGTTGAAGTCCGCTTTGGCGAGTTCGGAGACGTGTTTCAGGCTATAATCTACAAAAGAGTAGAGATAATCGAGGGCCTTGTTATATTCAACTTCGATGTCCATGCGAGGGATTGTAAAGCGGAATCCGTGATTCGTACATCGGAATTTGTTATTATGGATAGTAACACCTGCTTCATCTGCCGCAAACACAAGGGACAAGAACCCGCCCCGCCCGGCGGTTACATCTACAAAGACGAGCACTGGCTGGTGTGCCACGCGCCGGGGAAACTGGGTCCGCTGGGGACGCTGTTCGTCGAGTCGCGGCGGCATTTTCTGGATTACGCGGAAATGACGGACGCGGAAGCCGCGTCACTGGGAAGCGTGTTGAAACGAGTTTACAAGGTACTCAGAGGGCACACGCAAGCCGAGCGGATTTATCAATTGTCCACGATGGAAGGCCAGCCGCATTATCATTGCTGGCTGGTGCCGCGCCGTAAGGAGGATGTAGAACGCGGGCTGAGATTTCTCGCCCGCGACGATTCTTGCGACGACGCGGAAGCCGCCGCACTGGCGGAAAAACTGCGTGAGGCGATGAGGTAGGGCGGAATGGCATTCCGCCCCCAAACCAGCATGCTCGGACAACTCACCCTCCACCTGCACCTGCCCGCCTGCGCCTCGCTCAAGGAAAAGCGCGGACGGCTCAAGCCACTGCTGGCGCGCCTGCATCGCGAATTTAACGTCTCGACTGCGGAAATGGATTTGCAGGACAAGTGGCAGGAGGCGGTCATCGCCTGCGCGGTGGTGGGAAACGACGCGGTCGTTCTGAGGCAGTCTTTGCAAACCGTGGAAAAGTGGGTGACGGGCAACTGGCCGGACGGAATGGTGTTAGACAGTAAAATCGAAGTGATATAGTACAGCGGAGTCAAAGGTCTCCATACTTTTGGAGGTAGATCATGAAAATCGCAGTCGTCGGCACCGGCGGAGTGGGCGGATATTACGGCGGCCTGCTCGCCAAACAGGGACACGACGTCACGTTCGTGGCGCGCGGCGCGCACCTGGAGGCCATCCGTCAGAACGGCCTGCAAATCAAGAGTATTCACGGGGATTTCACTGTGACCCCCGCCAAAGCGGCCGCGAATCCTGCCGAAATCGGGAACGTGGACCTCGTCCTCTTCTGCGTCAAAACCTACCATACCGACGAGGCGGCAAAGGCCATCCAGCCCATCGTCGGTTCGCAAACGTCCGTGCTCAGCCTGCAAAACGGGGTGGACGCGGTGGAGCGCATCGGCGCGGTCGTCGGCATGGATCGGCTCCTCGGAGGCGCCACCTGGCTCTCGTCCGCGATCGAAGCGCCGGGCGTCGTCAAACAGGTCTCGCAGTTCCGCCGCGTCGTCTTCGGAGAACTGGATGGACGCGTCACCCCGCGCGTCCAATCCATCTTCGAGGCGTTCCAGTCAACGGGAATCACGGTGGAGATTTCGCAGGACATTCTCAAACTTCTGTGGACGAAGTTCGTGTTCATCGCCGCGGCGAGCAGTTTCGGCGCACTGACGCGCCTTTCGATGGGCGACTGGCGGAACGTGCCGGAGACGCGGGCCCTGGCCGTCAGCCTGATGAAGGAGGTGGAGGCGGTCGGACGCGCCCACGGCGCAAACCTGGACGCGGACGTGGTCGAGAAGTCGCTGGCCTTCATGGACGCGGCCGCGCCGCACATCCGCGCCTCCATGCAGGTGGACGTGGAGGCGGGGCGGCAGTTCGAACTGGAGGCGATGGTCGGCGTGATCGGCCGCAAAGGGCGCGAGAAGGGCGTCCCCACCCCGGTGGCGGACGCGGTCTACGCCGCCCTGCTCCCGGTCAACTTGAAGGCGTTGAAGGCAGGCTGACGCGGTCTGCAAACCGCCGAATTTTTACGAAAAATTTATTTGACAAGAAAAGGAATAGACATACAATTAATTCGAGGATTTCGGAGTAACAATTCAGCCTCGCGAGTGTTTATAAAGACGGAAACACATTCATCGGACGGGAACTCCCTGCCGAAAATGGGATCCTTCTTCTCACCGCTTCCTTTTACTTGTACTGCCCGCTGGCAAGTGTTGATCGCCATGTGGAAGGATAAGGCTGCGCCGGGCGCCATAGAGCCATGCCAAGGCTCTGGCGCCTTTTGCTTTTGAAGAGGCCAAAATGGACGATCCTTTATTGGTAGAAATCATCGCCTACGCGCCGACAGCGTTTTATCACTGTACCCATTGCGAAGTGGCCTGGCGTGAGATGGGCAAGTCGAACCGGGTGCACGAGGAACAATTGGAAAGCAGTCTGCCTGAGGACTTGCAGCGCGAATACCTGGCCGTCTCGGACTGGGTGAAGGAGCTGTTTCGGGTCCACTGCGACCGGCTGATCGTCAAGGTGATCGACGCGGCTTCCATCGAGGGCGTGATCAAGTCCTTGCGCTATAAGGCCCGCCGCTACCCGGCAGTTATCGTCAACCAGCGCGGCCGTTTCCTCGGAGGAGATGCTCTTGCGCGGGCAGCGGATGAAATTCACCGCCTGTTGGGCGGACAGGCAATCGCCGCCAATTCCGCATAGCGCGGCTTTCATGTCGCCCGACGGCTGCGACATAAAGGTCGCGGCACAAGGAAGAAGAAAGGAGGCGTCCGACTGAACACTGTATTTCCAACTCACAACGCCCACGGATGATGGCGGCGTGGGCCGGGTCTCACATGGATGCGCCATCACGTTCCATCGCCAATAAGGAGAATGCATTATGAACACTCTGTGGATCGTTGTCATTGCAGCGATCGCGATTTATGTGGCGTACAACTTCTACGCCAAGCGCATCGACCGGGACATCATCCAGTCGGATGCGAAAAAGGCCACTCCGGCCAAAATGTACATGGACGGCGTGGACTTCATGCCCACCAGCCGCAACGTGCTGTACGGCTATCACTTCAAATCCATCGCCGCGGCGGGACCGATCGTCGGCCCGATCACGGCGGCGAACATCTGGGGCTGGGCGCCCGCCCTGCTCTGGCTGGTCATCGGCGTTTCGTTCATCGGCTGGGTGAGCGATTACAGCGCCATCATGGTGGCGGTCCGCAACGACGGCAATAGCCTGAGCGCCATCAGCCACAAGTTGATCGCGCCGCGCACCCGCACCATCCTGTTCACGTTCATCTTCTTCTACCTGCTGCTGGTGGCCGGCGCGTTCATGGGCATCATGTCCGCCCTGATGGCCGCCCGCCCGGATGTGCCATTCGGCATCATCATGCTGGGCGTGATGGGCTTCCTGGCCGGACAGATGCTCTACAAGTGGAAGATGGACCTGATCGTGGTGACAGCCATCGTCGTTGTGGTGACCGTTGCGGCCATGATCTTTGGCCCGTTTGGAGCCACTGTGAATCCCGAGACCAAGGCTATGCAATGGGTCGGGCCGATCAACGGCGCGGTGGTGGCATTCAACACCGCGGTCAATAATGTGACCGGCGGGAATTCGGTGATGACCGTCTATGATCCGACCAATGCCGACCCGCGCATCCCGGCCCCGGCGGCGGACGGTACGCGCCCCACCACGGCAGTCTATGACTCCGCAACCGGCGCCATCAAGACCATGCCATCCTATCTGTTCTGGGCGCTGTTCATCCTGGCCTTCTCATATCTTGCGGCCACCCTGCCCATCTGGCGTTTTGCGCAACCGGTCAACTACATCGGCTTCTGGATCACTCTGTTGACGATTGGCTTGAGCGCCATCGGCGCAGTGCTGGCCCCCTTCATCAAACCCGAAGTGGGTGCGTTCGCGCTCGAACCGCTCAAGACCTGGGGATTTGCCTACGACCCGGCCAAGGCCTGGCAGCCGCTCTGGCCCATGCTGTTCGTGACCATCGCCTGCGGCTCGATCTCCGGCTGGCACGCGCTGATCGGCTCGATCGGTACCGCCCGCCAGTTGGAATATGAGACCGACGGCCTGCCTGTGGGCGGCGGCGCGATGTTCACCGAGAACACGCTCGCCCTGCTTTCGCTGGTGGCCGTTTCCATCGCGGGAACGGGCGGCGGCGCGGGCCGCTTCGCGGCGGGCGTCGGTTCCCTGCTGACGGTCGTCTTCGGCGACGGTTTCAAGACCTTCGGCACGGCGCTCGGCTTCGGCGCGTTCATGGTCATCGTGCTGACCGTGACGCAACTCATCTTCCGCGTCATGCGCGTGACGCTCTCGGAGTGGGTCGGCGAAGCCGTGCCTGCGTTGAAGAACATGCACGTCTCGACCGTCACTTCGATGGTGTTGACCATGCTGCTGGTGCTGACCGGCACGTGGGTGTATCTGTGGCAGTTGTTCGGCGCGGCCAACCAGTTGATGGCGGCGCTCAGCCTGCTGATCGTCACCGTCTGGCTCAGGGAGCAGAAGAAGAATCCGTCCTTCGCGCTGTGGCCGACGGTGTTCATGTACGTCACCACGCTGGCGGCTACGCTCGTCACCGCGCGCAACCTGTTCGTGACCATCGTGCCGAAAGGCGGCGCGGCCGCGGCCGGCGCGTGGGCGATGATCATCATTGCCCTGTTGCTGTTCGTGACCGCCATCGTCATTGGCTGGGATGGCTGGCAAGCCTACCAGCGTTACGCCAAAGGCGGCACGGCGAAAAAAGCCCCCGCGGCGGCGGATTAGTCCCTCGACCTCACCCCTGACCCCTCTCCCAAAGGGAGAAGGAACAGTAACCAAAAAGGGGAGGCGCGGATGCCGCGTCTCCCCTTCGTTGGAAGAGGTTCATTGCTTCAGTTTCGCTCGCCGACTGCGCGTCCCAGATCGCACAGGGACTGGAAGTAGGCTTTCGCGTCCGCTTCGCTCGGATTCGGAAACGGCAGGTGGACTTCCATGTTCGGCGCGGTCTTTCGCAGGCTGAGACGAACGTAACGCGGCGAAAGCGATTGCATGGGAACGGCAAGACGGTCGAGCGTTTCGGCGGCGAGGTTGAGCAATCCCTTTGGCGCCATCAGGCGCAGGCCGCGATATTCCCTTGCCTCCCAGCCGCGCTGGGCAACCCGCTTCAGGGCCTCGCGCCCGCTCCAGGTTTTTGGGTCCGCCAGCTCGAGGTCCAGTAGCGGAGGCGTGGCGAGGGCGGCGCGGAAGATCAGGACATCGTCGCGTGCCTGCATCAGCGCGAGGAACGTCATCCAGAAAACATCGCGCGGTTTGAGGACGAGCAGAACATCCATGCGGTGGAAGGGACGTTTGGCTTTGGCAATCGCCATTTCCGCAACGGACGAACCCAGCCAGCGGAACGTGGTGCGCTGGCCGATGAGCGGCAGGCCGTCCTGCATCCACTTCAGGATCTTATCGCCGCGGCGCAGGTTGTAGATCATGCCGACCGCAAACCAGCCCATGAAAACGGCAACCGCGATGATAACGATTACTTGTGAGTTCATGGAATACCTCTGAGTGTTACGAGTAGGCGTGAGTATAATATGAATGTGACGACTCGACCAGAAAAGAAAACATTTTGGCAGGTGGCGCGGGAATTTTTATATGGCATGTTCGGCATGGAGTTCGCCGAGCACGCGCTGGAGATGCGCGCCAGCCTGGAGAGTTTGTTCATGCTGGGGACTGTGGGAGAGATGATCGGCGTGCCTGTCCTGCCGCCTTATTACAGTTTGCGATTATTGCCTTATC
>DAOTXP010000238.1:0-9260 GCA_034435275.1 Anaerolineales bacterium
GGGTGGGGGGGTGGGGGGGGGGGGGGGGGGGGGGCGGCGGGGGGGCGCAGGCCTGCGCAAGGAGAATGATGGTAAGAACCGGAACGAGTCTATTCATTCTTTGCCTCCAGCGGGAATTAAACACAAAGGACACGAAGTGCACAAAGGAAGCGCGGGATAAAATCCGCGGCAAATGATTATTGCAACGTAATCGGCTCGATGCGCCAGCTCTCCTCGCCAATCAACTTCTTCAGGCGGGCGAGCATTTCGGGGCAGATGCGCGTGGTGTCGTTCGGGAAATCAATCAGGTGTCCCTTGCCGTTCTCGAAGATCTGGAACGTGAAGCGGTCGCGCCCGTGAAATGAGATGAGCGTGCCGTAAATGGTCTTGATGCGGCGCTTGTCCACTTCCTTGTCCGGGCTCGGGCGTAGGATGACCGTGATTTGCTGAGGCGGGTGCTCGCGGTCTTCGGGCCGCGTGACGGCGGGATAGAGTGACGGCACGCGGAGGGCCGGCGGCGGGACTTCGTCAACCGACCCCCCTTCCGTCCCCCCCACAGGGGGGGAGACCGGGGCGACAGTCTGCGCTTCAGTCTTTGGACTTTCAATTGATCCCGTTTTGTCCGACCCCCCTCCTATCCCCACCGCAAGGGAGGACGCCGGTTCTTCGGAACGCGCGGCGATGGCCGCGTTGTCGAACGAGGGCTGCCATTCGTTGTCCCACCCGGTCGGGAAATTATCCGGCGGAGGCGGGCCATCGAAATCGTTCCGGTCGGCCTCTTCCTTCCCCACCGGTGGAGGAGAGACCTGAGGTGCGGCGTAAACGGGAGTCCTCTCGGCGACATGCACAGGCCGCTTCACAACGGTAGCAAGTTCGCCCTCCCCTCCCATCCCCCCTGTAAGGGAGGAGGCTTCCTCTGTAGCCACCAGCATTTTGAGTTCAGTCCGTATCGCATCCACCAGAATCTTGGGTGGGCTGGACTGCGCGTCTACTTTACCTTCCACGAGAACGATCTTGCCCGTTTCGAGCAGAGGCTGACATGCCGTCCAGGTGCGCGGGAAGAGCACGAGTTCGATGCTCCCCTGCATATCCTCGATGGTGACGAAGCCCATCGGCTTGCCGGTCTTGGTCACGTACGGCCGGATGGCCTCGACCACGCCGGCCACGCGTACTTTCTCCTCGTGTGCGGCTTCGGGCAGCTGCGCCGAAAAATAACTGACCATCTGTGCCAGCGTTTTTTGGTATGGCGTCAATGGATGATCCGAGACGTACAGCCCGACCAGTTCGCGCTCCCAGTTGAGCAACTGACGGCGGTCAATTTCAGGGGCGTCGGGCAGGTGCAGGCTCTCGACCACGCCGGTGCTCCCGCCGAAGAGACTCATCTGGCCCATGTCCGCGGCGCGGAAGTGCGCTCCGCTGACGGCCACGATGCGGTCGAGCGCGGCCAGCAGGGCGGCGCGGTGGCCGAACTGGTCGAGCGCGCCGACCTTGATGAGACATTCGAGCGGGCGCTTGCCGACCGCGCGCAGGTCCACGCGCGCGGCGAAATCGTTCAGGTCTTTGAAGGGACCGCCTTCGGCGCGGGCATCCGTGATGAGTTCGACCGCGCCCTCGCCCACGTTCTTGACCGCGCCCAGTCCGAAGCGGATGGAGGCTTTTCCGTCCGCGCCGTCCTCGATGGTGAAGTCCCAGCCGCTGGCGTTGATGTCCGGCGGCAGGACGGGCACGCCCATGGCGCGCGCGTCCGCCACGTAATAGGCCACCTTTTCCGTCTGGCTTTTGGAGGCGGTCAACAGGGCGGTCATGTATTCGGCGGGATAATGTGCCTTGAGATAGGCGGTCTGCACGGCAATCACGCCGTAATCCGCGGCATGGGATTTGTTGAAGCCGTAGCGCGCGAATTCCTCCCAGTCCGCGTAAATGGCCTCGGCGATCTCCTTGTCCATGCCTCTGGCCACTGCACCCTTGATGAATTTGGCGCGGTGCTTCTCGATCTCCTTGGCTTTCTTCTTGGAGATGGCACTGCGTAGTTCGTCCGACTCGGAGGGGGTGTATCCCGCCAGTTCAACCGCGGCGCGCATCAGTTGTTCCTGATACACGGGAATGCCGTACGTTGAATCGAAGATGGGCTTGAGGGCGGGATGGCGATACTCGATCTCGGCCTCGCCGTGCATGCGGGCGATGTAATCGGGGATGAACGCCATCGGGCCCGGACGATAGAGCGCCACCATGGCGATGACGTGCTCCACGGTCTGCGGTTTCATCTGGACAATGTAGCGCGTCATGCCGCCGCCTTCCACCTGGAAGAGACCGGCCGTATTGCCCGCGCCCAGCAATTCGAATGCCTTCGGATCGTCGAGCGGGATGTTGGAGAGATCGAATCTCACCCCGTGACGCTCGGCGATCAGGTCACAGGCGCGCGCCATGACGGTCAATGTGATCAGGCCGAGGAAGTCCACCTTCAACATGCCCAGCGAACTGAGGATGCCCATTTCGAACTGCGTCACCGATTTGACCGGTGTCTCCTCCGAATTGGAGGTGGGACGATGCAGAGGCAGATATTCGATGAGCGGCTTGTCCGAAATGACCACGCCCGCGGCGTGCGTGCCCGCATTGCGGACGGTGCCCTCCATTTTGGCGGCGATGTCTATCACTTCGCGGATGTGCGGCGTCGTGTCGTAGATCTGCTTGAATTCGGGGACGGCCATCGCGTCGTCCATGGTGGTCTGACGTCCCGAAACAAACGGGACGAGTTTGGCCACACGGTCTATTTCGGGCAGGGGAATGTCCATCACGCGCGCCACGTCGCGCAGCGCGGCCTTCGTTCCCATGGTGCCGAAGGTGATGATCTGCGCCACCTTGTCGTCGCCGTATTTGTGGGCGCAGTATTCGAGCATTTCGGCGCGGCGGTCGTCGCGGAAATCCAGGTCAATATCGGGCATTTCGTTGCGGCCCGGGTTGAGGAAGCGCTCGAAGAGCAGTTCGTGCTGAATGGGATCCACCAGCGTGATGTCCAGCGCGTAGGCCACGATGGAGCCTGCCGCCGAACCGCGCGCGTTGTACCAGATGCCGTTCTCGCGCGCGTGACGGCACAGGTCCCAGACGATGAGGAAGTATGCGTCGAATTTCATCTTGTGGATGATGCCCAGCTCGTAGTCGAGTCGCGCGCGGACTTCGGGGCTGTCTGCCCGCTCTCCATAACGGCGACTCAGCCCCTGGTCGCAGAGGGAGCGGAGATAGGTCTTGGGCGTGTGTCCCTCGGGCACAGGGAAATCTGGCAGGTGATAGCCCTTGAACGACAGGTCCACATTGCAGCGTTCGGCGATCAACAACGTATTGGCGAGCGCGTCGGGAATCTCTTTGAAGATCTCGCTCATCTCCTGCGGCGATCGCAGGTAGTATGAGGGATCGGTCATCCGCATGCGATCCTTGTCGCTCAACAACGTGTTGGTCTGGATGGCGAGCAGGATGTCCTGGTATTTCCAGTCGTCGGGGTTGATGTAGTGCACGTCGTTGGTGGCGACGAATTTGGCGCGGTAGCGCGCGCCGAGTTCGACGAGGCGGCGGTTGAGTTCGAGGATTTCGGGGATGTCGTGCTGTTGGAGTTCGAGGAAGAAGCGGTCGGGACCGAAGACATCGTAGTACCAGTTGATGCGGCGGACGGCCTCCTCCGGCTGTTGGTCGAGGATGTGGCGCGGGATCTCGGCGGCCATGCAACCCGAAGTGCAGATCAGGCCCTCGGAGTGTGCGGCAAGGAAATCGTGGTCAATGCGCGGGTAATAGTAGAAGCCTTCGAGCTGCGCCGCGGAGGCGATTTGCAGGAGGTTGCGGTAGCCGGTCTCGTTTTCGGCGAGCAGGAGCAGGTGTGTGGAAGAACGGTCGAGTTTGGGATCGCGGTCGTGCATGGTGCGGGCGGCCATGTAGGCTTCCAGCCCGATGATGGGCTTGACCCCCGCGCCGGTAGCGGCCTTGTAGAATTCCATCACGCCGAACATGGTGCCGTGATCGGTGATGGCCACGGCAGGCATATTCATTTCCTGCACGCGCTGGACCAGCTTCTTGATGTTCGAGAAGCCGTCGAGCAGGGAGTAATCCGTGTGGACGTGCAGGTGGGCAAAACTCATATAGTTTGGTAGTTTAGGTAGTTACGTAGTTGAGGATGAACTACAAAACTATGTAACTATTGAACTACATAACCAACCGCGATTATAGCACGCGTGTTCCGATTGATAATGAGCGGGAGGCTTAAAAAATCAGCCTACTCTTCGGCCTCTGCGAGAACGGGCTTCCACGCGACCTGGATGCGCGTGCCTTTCCTCGGCGTGGATTCGATCCCGACCTGCGCGTGAATCAACGCACCGCGCTCGATCATCCCGGCCAGACCGAAATGCTTGTGGGATAACAACTCGTTCAACTCGAGCCGCTCCGCGGCATCGAAGCCGATCCCATTATCCTCAATTGTGAGACGGACGCCCCCGGAATCCATGCGCCCGGAGAAGACGATCTCACTGGCCCTGGCATGATGCAGGGTGTTCTCACAGGCCTCCTGCACAATGCGGAACAAATGCAGTTCTATGTTCGCGGGGAATCGCACACCCTCCTCCGCCTCCACATTGACGATAACTTTAACGGCATCGTTGGTGCGTTCCATCAGATTCTCGGCCAGTTCGTCGAGGGCCGGCTTCAGGCCGTAGTTGAGCATAGGCGGCCGCAGGTCACTGACGATCTCGCGCAGGCGCGCGGTCAGTGCCTCGTAAGCCTCGTAGAAATGGGGCGAGAGATGGGTCTCGTCCAGGTTCATCCGCAGGACGGCCAGCTGGTTGAGGATGCTGTCATGCAGGTCAAGGGCCAGGCCGAGGCGATGTTCCTCGAAGTTGTTGATGTTCTCCTGGTACATCTTCCTGAGACGCTCGGTCTGGAGCAGGTTGCTCAGGGCAATCGCCGTCTGGTTGGCGAGCGATTGCAGGATGGGGATTTCGCGCTGGGAGTACAGATCGTCCGGGTCGCGGCGGCCCAACAGCCAAACGCCAAGCAGGTCTGTGTCCACCCGAAGGGGCAGGACGAGCCGCACCCATGCGCCGGGTTGTCCCTCCTCGCCCGAATACGGCAGGGACCTCGCTGGCGAGGCCAGCAGGTCGAGCAGTTCGTCTTCCTCCGGCAGTTGGTATCCATCAATTCCATCAACCACCAGGACCTTGGATTGGCCGTGGTCGAATTGCAGGAAGGCAAACTGCCTCACCAGCAGGCTTGGGAAAATTTCATCCCCAAGAAGTTTACAGAGATGTTCGAGCGAATTGCTGGTTGTGATGCGGGTAGAATAGATTTCTTGTATGTTCTGGTAGGGGAGCCGAATTCCGAGGAGCCGTTGTTCTATGAAGGACTGAAAGGGCGGAAAGATCAGAATGCCCAAATATGCCGTTACCAGGCCGGTCACAGCGGCCAGGAAAAAATAGCCTTCCGGGGAAATGCTCAGAGATTGCGCCGGCCCGAGCAGGATCAACAGGATCGTTCCCAGCAGGATGAGGAAAGTGTAAGTGGAGAAGGCACGGTTGGCGCGCACCTCCATCCCACCCAGTTGCCGGCGTAAGACGACGAAAATGTAGGCAGCCGGTACAAATGGCAGGAACAACAACATCAGTGCGCTGGGCTGGGGGAGATTACCGAAAAGGCCGCCGAGGCTCGCGCCGATCAAGGGCAGCCACACGAACAGGATGGAGAATAGCAACAACTGCACGGCACGGCGATGATGCGGCTGGCGGCGGTGCAGGAGCAATAGGAGAATACTGCCTCCCAGCATGAGCAGAACGCCGATGAAATAGCGACTGCGCCGCAGGAGTTGCAGGATTTCTGCGGCGGCCAGTGCCCCGCACATCAGGTAAATGATGATCCAGGCCCAGGACGGAGTCCTCCGCAGCGGCAGGGGGAACAGCCAGTGGAAGTTCAGATAAACAGGCACGGCCAGCCACGTGACGGCATGGAACAACACGGAGCTATTCCAAACGCGCAGGCCGGACAGACTGCCGAGCAGGATCCAGAGCCCGGTCAACTCGTTGAGGGCGATGAAGAGCCGCCAGCGGGTGTCCCGCGGGCGAATGAAGAGCTGGACAGCCATCCCCGCGACCCAGAAGACATAAGCCAGCCACCAGACGTTGACAAAGCGGGCCCTAAATTCCCGGTTGTTATGGCCCGGTAAGATCCAATGAACCGAGACTTCCTGATCTCCTCGCTTTACAACGACTTCCACAGTCTCCCCCGGCCGTTTGCCCTCGAAAAGCTGAAGCCTCCCATCCGCACGGTATTCGTCCCAAGAAACGTTCCCGACCCGTTTCAGGATGTCGCCCTTTTGAAGCAGGTCCTGAGACTCCACGTCATAGATCTCAACAATTTGTCCACTACGAGGATCGAAGAAGAAACCGATGTAGGGCGCCTCGAAAAAAAGAGCGTAGGTAAAGGCTAGATACAATCCGAGGACCCCCACGGAAAGCAATATCCCGATAATGTAAAGGCTGCGAGAGTTGGTCTTTTGCATGGCGGCGGTTTCCTTCGAGCGGAAATTATGCTCACGCCGATCCAGAAAGGAGGTGATGTGATTATAGCGTAAGACGAAACCCATGTCCTTCATTTGAAGCAGACGCGATTCCGTCCCCTGAGTGAGCATAGCTGAAGGCCCGGCTGTAGCCGGGCCTTCAAAGAAAATCTCACCTGAATTGTTATCCGCGGGGCATGGTCGGCGGTTCGGGCGTGATCAGTCCCATCTGGCGCGCCTTGGCGATGGCCGCGGCGCGGGTGTTCACACCCAGTTTGAGATACGCGCCGGAAAGCAGATTGCGGACCGTGGAATTGGAAATCGCCATCATTCTGGCCAGATCGGCCGTTGTGGAATTTGGGTAGGCCAGGCTGAGGGAGAGTGCCTGCAACTGTCTCGTGGTTGGGCCTGCGTTGAGTTCGCCGGTGCGGACGCGCTTCAACTGCTCGTATGCTTTCTTGCTGTAATAGACTCCCCCGCCAGCAATGGAGACGACCACGTTGGCAAGGTCGCGAATGGCCGTCTGGTCGTCCTTGAGCACGTAGCCGCTGGCACCCGCATCCATGACCGCCTTGATCAGGCTGCGCTCAGCAAACATGCTGATAACAAGGATACCGAGGTTGGGATGTTTCTGGAGCAACTTGGGGATGACATGCAGGACCGGGTAGGGATTGGGATCCTCTTCTCCGATGGGAACGCTGATGTCCAGCAGGAGCACATCGGCTGGATTTTTCTCGAGCGCAGGCTCCAGTTCCTCGCCATACGAGAGCCTGCCCACTACTTCGATTTGGGGCAGTTTGTCCAGTTGGACACAGTAGCCGTCCACAATGGCTGGATGATCGTCTAGAATGGTCACGCGAATCTTTTCTGACATATTGCTCCCTCCCTTTTACTGTACACCAAGCCCCGATTCAATGCAAGACCCTCAGTACAAATGCCTATGCGGCGAAAACACCTGCCTATTGTGACGCAGTTCTTCACATTCTATACTATAGGTGGCAAGTCATCGGCATGGGGATAAGGTGCGTTTCGGGTTCGTGGGGGATTCGAGGAAGGGGGTCCGCCCATGGGCCAGGGGGTGCAGAAACGCACCGAGAAAGTCAGAAAAGTGGTTTGGCTTACCCAAACCACTTTTTCTCCTTAACTTCCAAACACTCCCAATCCTCCTCCCTCGAAACCCGGGAACACCTCGCCCACATTGGGATTCCCCAACCGATTCACAAGTAACTCACTCAACACCTGGCGGTAATCGGTCGTCACGGCGAGATCGGCGTGGTCGTAGAGCTGGTCATTGTGCAGACCGGGCCACGCGCCATAGACCTGTCCGCCGTTGACCGCGCCGCCGAGGGCCAGCATCACTGAGCCGTGACCGTGGTCCGTGCCTTGCGAGTCGTTTTGCGCGAGGCGGCGGCCGAACTCGCTGATGACCACCACGGACAGTTTGTCCGTGTAGCCGCTGTCGAGATCGAGGTAGAAATTGGCAAGGTTCGAGCCGAGACTACGCAACTGGTTTGGCATCCAGCCGTCGTCCGCGCTCCAACTCTCGTACTCATGCATGTCCCAGCCGCCGAAATCCACGGTGGCGACCTTGAGCCCCGCGTTCATTTTAATCATCTGTGCGACGGTCCTGAGTTGCGTGCCCAACTCGTCTTCTTCATAGCGCGCCCCATTGGATGGACGGTATTCCATCTCGGCGGCCGGCGCGACGGTCTGCACCGCGTCCAGGGTGCGCAGGCCGACCTGATGAAGCAGGGTATCGCCGTTGTAGAGTCGACGCAGCGCAGCCTGCTGTTCGGCGAGCAGGCCGTTGTCCCATTGCGTGAAGTCGCCGACGGAACTCATACTGACGGTGGCGGTCGCGCCGAGCAAGGCCGTCGGCTGGGATGGAGATGCGATGGCAGGTAACAAGCCTGTTGAGCCATTCGGCGCGGTTTGCAGGTGGCGCGTGATCCAGCCCGAGGTCGTCGCTTTCGAGCCGGGCGTGCCGAGTTCGATGTATTCCATCGCGTCGAAGTGGCTGCGCGTGTCGAAGTTCAGTCCCACCGCGTGGATGATGCCGAGATGTCCCTGTTGGTACAAGTCATAAAGCGGGTTGAGGGCAGGATGCAGGCCGAACTGGTCATTTAGATTCAGCAAGGCGTTGTCGGGAATCTTCAGCCCGGGGCGCGCTTTCTCGTAGAAACCGCGGTCGTCGCCTGCCAGCGGCGGGACGACGTTGAGCGCGTCCCAGCCGCCGCGCAGGAAGACCACAACCAAAGTGTCGGTGGGCGAATCCTGTGCGGCAAAGGCCACGTTGGTAAGACGTGCCCCGGCCATGGCCGCGATGGCGGCGGAACAGCCTTGCATGAATTGTCGGCGGGAGATTTTAGTATTCATAAAGTTCCTCGGATTCAAACACGAAGGACACAAAGACCACCAAGGTCAAAGACACGCAGGTTTTCCTTTGAGTCCTTCGTGCCCTTTGTGTTTAAAAACTACCTCATTCGGAATTCAGGCGTCATCAGGATCAACGCGGCCATGCTGGACAGACGCCAGTTGATGTCATCGTCCGAGAGTTCATCATCAGGACTGTAATCGCCGGCCATCACTTTGATGATAGCCTGGCGCGAGTCCTCAGGCAACGCGCGGCCGAGCAGACGCGCGATCCAGAAATCGGCCAACGATGCGGCGGTACGCAATTCGAACGGAGTCTGTCCGCGCAGGTCGATCACCGCGCGGCGGCCTTCCTCATCCTCGTTCCACCAGTTGTCCACCA
>DAOTXP010000239.1:0-13007 GCA_034435275.1 Anaerolineales bacterium
TTCGAATCCACCATGTGATAATACTTGCTCACGCGGTGCGCGTCGGCCGCCTCGAGAATCGCCGCGCACGCGAACTGCGCCAGCGCGATGTGATCGGGATGGCCGTAATGGCCGTCCATCGAAAACGTCACCACCACCTGCGGCCGGATGCGGCGGATGTGCGCGGCGATCTTGGCGATGACCTGGCGCGGATCTGCCCGATCCACGTCGCCGTCAATGAGGTCGAGAAAACTGACTTCCTTCAAGCCGAGTCTCTCGGCCGCGCAGCGCAGCTCCTTTTCGCGCAGTTGGCCGAGCACGCGCAAGCCGGGATTCTGCTCCTCGGGGCCGAACCAGCCGCGCTCCCCGCGCGTGCCGCAGACCAGGTACGTCTCCACCCCCTCGGCGGCATACTTCGCCAGCGTCGGTCCCATGCCGAGCGATTCGTCGTCGGGATGCGGAAAGACAGCCAGCAGTCTCAGCGGTTCGGTCATCGCGGCCTCCTTCAATTTCGACAATTCTACTCCGATTTAAAGAAACCAGGTTCTGCAATATAATCGCACCATGCCTGTGTTCCTCGAAACCGAACGCCTGCGACTCATCCACGACGACATTTTGACAACCGGGTTTGTCGCGCCCGAAAGCGTGGATTTGATCGTGACCTCGCCGCCCTACAACGTGGATATCCAATATAACTCGCACCGCGACGACCTCGATTACGCCTCCTACCTGGACTTCAGCCGGGCCTGGCTTACGAAATGCCTGTCCTTCGCCCGCCGCGGCGGACGGCTGTGCCTGAATGTGCCGCTCGACAAGAACAAGGGTGGACAGCAATCCGTGGCTGCAGACCTGACCGTGCTGGCGAAAGAGGTCGGCTGGAAGTATCACTCGACGATCATCTGGAACGAACAGAACATTTCGCGCCGCACCGCCTGGGGTTCATGGATGAAGGCCTCCGCGCCGTTTGTCATCGCGCCCGTGGAAGTGGTGATCGTTTTATACAAAGAATCCTGGAAGCGCGAGAGCAAAGGCCGCGTTTCAGATATTACCCGCGACGAGTTCATCGAATGGACCAACGGCTTCTGGACCTTCAGCGGCGAATCGAAAAAGCGCATCGGCCACCCCGCGCCGTTTCCCATCGAGTTGCCGCGCAGGTGCATCAAATTATTCTCTTTTGTGGACGATGTGGTGCTCGATCCCTTTCTCGGCTCAGGCACAACCGTCATCGCGGCGCTGCAAAACAACCGCCGCGCGGTCGGCGTGGAGTTCGATGAGAAGTATTGTCAGCTGACGGTGGAGAGATTGAAGAAGGAAAAGTTGGTTTGATGCCCCATGCCCAGTCATTATGACTCCCTCGCCCTCGGCCGCCGCGCCGAGGAACGGTTCGCCGCAATCGCCCAACGTGAAGGCTGGAGCGTGGTCCACGCGCCGAAGGAAGCCGATATCCGCGAGCACTGGGATTTCGAGATAGAGAAGGACGGCTACAAGCGCAAAGTGGAAGTCAAGGCCGTGAAGCGCGAGAAGCGCACAGACAAATCGATGAATCAGGATTGGGTCTGGATCGAATTCCGCAACGTGCGCGGCGAGGCGGGCTGGTTATTCGGCAAGGCCAACTGGATTGCGTTCGAGACCGAAGACTCTTTTGTCATTGTGGACCGTCATGATTTGTATCAACTGGTAAGACGCGTCGTGGACAGGCAGGCTCAGGTCGGGTCGGCACGCGAGGCGAAATATAAAACGTACACGCGCAAGGGCCGTCCCGACCAGATCGCGCAAATTCGAATGGATGACTTGAGAAAGATCGAAAAAGAAGAATGGGCGAAATGAAAAACTTCCGAAGTCTTCGATGCTTCGGAAGTTTGATTCACGCAGGCGGATTATCCAGCCGCACACCGTGACCGCGCACCGTATCAATGTATTGATGCGTCGGGTCGAGCGCGCCAAGGCGGTCGCGCAGGCGGCGGATGAGCGCATCCAGCGCCTGGTCCGAGACGCCCGCGGATTGTTCCTCGCCCCACACCGCGGCCACCAGGTCGGCGCGTTGAATCACCTGTCCCTGGCTTTCGTAAAGAAGCCACAACAAGCGGAATTGCTGGGCGGAAAGAGGCGGGACCAGCTGCTGTTGATTGACCCACACGCGGCGCGACTTCTGATCAATCATGAGACGCCCGGGCCGTCCCGCGCCCTCGCCCAGCGGCATGGTCGAATCCGAAGTCAGGAACATAAAACCCTGGATGATGGAAATCTGAATCGTATCCCCATCCTGTAAAACAACCGGGGCCTTGAGTGGGTTGCCATTGTGGTGAGTCCCGTTCTTGCTGCCCAGGTCTTCGAGAATGATCCCCTCCGCAGTCGGCGTGAGACGCGCGTGAAAACGGGAGACCTGCCGGTCCGCGATCACCACGTCGCAGCCCGGCTCGCGTCCCATCACCAGGGCATGCGAGAGCGGCCAGCGCTGCCCCTTAAGCGGACCTTCCTGCGCGAGCAAGATCGGAAACTCTGCGTTGGAATTATCCATCAATGTTTAACGCCTCAAAAGACGCTTATAATATAGCAGAAAAGCGCGTTTCTGTGCAGACACGCCGACATTCTCCTGCACAGTCCTGCTTCGTAAAAATAAAACCATGACTCCCCCGCTCCCGAATGGGGAGGTTCTGCGCGGCCGATATCGAATCCGTGAACGCATCGGCCAGGGCGGCATGGGCTGCATCTATCTGGCCGACGATCTGCGGCTGGAGGGCCGCCTGTGCGCCCTCAAGGAGGTCGAGTACGACCGCGCCCTTCCCGAAAGCATCCTCGAAGAGGCCCGCGAGCAATTCCTGCGCGAGGCCACTGTGCTGGCGCGCCTCGATCATCCCAACCTGCCCAAAGTGTCCGATTACTTTTCGGTCGAAACGCGCGATTATCTCGTGATGGATTACGTACCCGGCGAGGACTTGCGCGCCCTCATGCTCAACGCCCGCCGCCGCAAAACCTTCCTGAGTGAAGACAATGTATTGAACTGGGCGAGCCAGCTGGCCGACGCACTGATCTACCTGCACAGCCAGGAACCGCCCATCGTGCACCGCGATATCAAACCCAGCAACTTGAAGATCATGCCGCGCGGCCTGCTCAAACTGGTGGACTTCGGACTCGTCAAAGTGCTCGCGCCGGACGAGGTCACCATCACGGTCATTCAGGGACAGGGAACCGCGCTCTACACCCCCCTCGAACAATACGGCGGCGACAGCGCCCACACCGACGTGCGTTCCGACATCTATGCCTTCGGCGCGACCCTCTATCATTTGTTGACCAACGAAGCCCCCGCCGAGGCGCGCAGCCGTTTCCTGAATCCCGAACTTCTGACTCCGCCGCGCCAGATCAACCCGGAGATCAGCATCCGCACCGAACGCGCCATCCTGCGCGCCATGTCCCTGCACCCCGACGACCGCCCGCAGTCAATGGAGGACTTTCGCGCCTACCTGTTCGGGACGCGCGAACTTCCTACCGGGCCGCTCGGCAGTCTGCGGCGGACTCCCGCGCCCCTGCTCGACCTTCAATTTGCTTCGACAGAATCGATTCTCGCGTGGACCGCAGCCGGGCTGCTGCTCCTCAGCCTGATCGCGACGCTGGCGCGTTGACCCGCCTCATCCACACCCACGCGCAAATCACGCCCAGCAACTCCCCCGCAAGCGTAAATCCGATCAACGCCACCCCTCCCCCACCCGTCAACACAAACTCACTGCCGGGCAGGCCGAGGGCCAGGTAGTTATAGGCCAGCAGCCCGCCCACCAGCGCGCACAACGCCCAGCGCATGCCCCAACGCGGCGACTGCAAGCGCGCACCGGCCCAGTATGCCAGCCAGCCTCCACCCGCCAGAAGGAACAGAAAGAGAAACCAGCCGCCGAATGTGGGGGTCCCTTTTGTGGTAACGAATTCGCTTTCCTCAATCGCAGGAGTCGTAACAGGCGTAGGCATAACGGTTTCCGACAACACCGGCACAATGACCGTCACCGCGGCAACCTCGCCCTGTGTTACGTCCAGTTGCAAGACCTCCGAGAATAACGCAGGATCGCTCTGCGCGCGGATTTCCACTAACCCGGGCTGTTCGAGGCGATAGGTGATGCGCGCCACACCGCTGACCGTAGTGGATTCCTCCTGTCTCAGCAGGACGCCCGTCTCTCCGCTCAGCCCGATGTTGAAGCGAACAACTGTCCCATCTGGAACAGTGTTGCCATTGTGATCCAAAATCTTCCCGGTGCGGATGACGACCGCGTCGCCCATGCCGAAGAGCGGAATGGGGGTGGGCTCGGGCGTGGAGGTGGATAACGTCGCGGGCGCGGCGGCAGGCGGCAGGTCCAGAAAGAGCATGATGATCTGCTGCGGGTCCGGCGCGGTGACCGAGATCAGGTCATAACCGATGCCGGGCACAGATACCGGCGAAGCGCCGGAGGGCGTGAGTTCGCGATAGAGCAGCCGCGCGGCCACATCCACAAAGGGGGAGGTCTTTCCGTACAACGCGTAATAAGCGGTCAGTTTGGAAATATCCGTGGAATCGAGATAATACGGCGCGCCGAACGCAAACAGAATCACGTATTTGTTGCGCACGAGGCCGGGGCGTTCGGAAAGGAAGCGGCGGATCAGGGCGGGCTGGCCATTGGAGGAGTCGGTCAGCAATAGAATCACCCAGCGGGACCGCTCCAGATCGGGTTCGATGAATTCGCCGCCGGTGCCGTTGAGAAAGTTGTTCAAGTCGTTGAATGTAAAGGATGCGAGATTGGTTTCGAGCACCTGCCCGCCGGCCGAGGGACCGTACAGCCGGGAGATGGATTGTTGCAGGGCGTCCACCGCCAGTGTGGGTTGGTCGAGACAGGTACTGCACTGCCGCGTAACAGTCGTGTCGGTAAAAAAGACCAAGCGGTCGCTGAAAGCGGGTGGAGCGGGCAGAAGGTCCGCCAGAGCCGCGGCGTCGGGACTGATGAGGGTGACGGCGTTGCGCGCCACTTCGAAGGTGACCTGTTCGGACTTGCCAATCGTATCCAGACCGGCTTCGAGAGGTGTGACCAGAGGCAGGGAAAAACTTCCATACAGGCGGTATTTCGCCGAGAGAATGCGCACCATGGCCGCATCCACGCTCTGGGCGAAGGCGGGGTCTTCGAGGTATTTCTGGGTAAAGAATTCCAGGATTTGCAGGATGGTTTTGTAACGGTCAGGCGTATCGCTCGAGGTAATATCGCCGAGATAAAGCACATCGTTGCCGGCCAGGAAGGCGTCACGGGCGATGAGGCGCGCGCTGAACGCGCCGCCGCCGGGCGCGTAGAACTCGCGCACGGCCCGGCTTCCCAGATCGTCGCTGACAACCAGGCCGCCGCCGTTCCACCAGGAGTTGATCTCTTGCAGGTTGAGGATGGCGCTCAACGCCTGCGAATCGAAACTGACCGGGCGCGTGGTGGCGCGGATGTTGCCCTGAAATCCCTGATAGCGGATGTGGGAAACCAGCAGGCCGTCCACGGCGGCCATTGGATTGGACGCGCCGCCGGTCACAGAAAAGAACGGGGCCAGTTCGATCTGCTTTAACTGTTCCAGCGACTTGCGCACCGTGGCAACTTCCTCTTCGGGCAGGCGGTCCGAGCCGCCGCGGCCGGGGAAGTGTTTTGCGACCACGAACAGGCGCGAATCACTGCCGGTGTGCAATCCTGTGACAAACGCCCGTCCCATCTCGGCCACCCAGAACGGGTCGCCGCCGAAGGCGCGGTTGCCGAGATCGGCGCTGGCCGCGCCGGGCTGTTCGAGCACATCCAGCGAAGGGCCGATGTACAAATTGAATCCCATGGCGGAAAGTTCGCGTCCCAGCACCGTGCCTGCCTGTTCGGATAATTGCGGTTCCCAGGTCGCGCCGAGGGCCATGGCCGAGGGCATGGGCGTCATACCACTCAGGATTTGATCGTTCGGCGCACCGTTGCCCTCCTGGACGATACCCACCCAAAGGGGAATGTACACACTGCGCGTTGGCTGGCCTGCCGAATCTGTTCCCACAATTTGCGCCCCCTGCCATTCCGCCTGCTGCAGGTCACGGATGAGGCGATATGTTTCCGCGACTGTGTTCGGCGCGTCGACGAAATTATCGTTATCGGCCTGTAACACAACACCGCCAACATGGTGGTGGACGATCAAGTCATAGATTTGGGATGTCTCGCTTGTATCGGTCCCGACAAACGTGACCAGAAACAATTGTCCCACCTTCTCTTCGGGGGTCATGTCAGCAAGCAGATTCTGGATGTAGACCGGGGGAGTGGGAGTCTGGGCGCGCGCGGCGGGCGCGGGTCCAAGCAGGGATGCGAGGCAGGTCAACAGCAGGAAGAACGCGACGCGGCGATTCCGTCTCACGATGGCCTGCCCCCGTTTAAGCGAGATCATGTCTCCCCCCTCAGGACTTTCACGGCCAGCGCGGGATCGTCGGTAATGATGCCGTCCACATGCCAGGAAAACAAGCGGCGCATGTCGTCCACCGCGTTGACCGTCCACACGTGAATACGGCGCTTCAATTGGTGCACGCGCGAGACCTGGCGCGCCGACACATCGGTCAAATATGGGTGGAGGGCCTGGTACTCGCCAAACGCGAAACCGAACGAGCGCGCCCATGCGCCCATCCAGCCGCCGACGGCCAGCAGGCCGCGCGGCACCTCAGGCAGGAGCGCGGCGGCTTTCTTAAGATTGGACGCAAAAAAAGAGGAGAATAGGATTCGTTTCTCCAAACCATGCCGCTTCACCAGCCGGACCACCTTCTCCACCAGCGCATCGCGCGGCGTGGAGTAATTCGTCAGTTCCACATTGATGAGGGCGCGTTTTCCAATCGTCTCAAAAACTTCGTCGAGTGTGGGTATTTTCTCGCCGCGGAATTTCTCCGAGAAGAAGCTGCCCGCGTCCAGTTCGCGCAGGGTGGATAGAGGAGTCTGCGAAACGCGCCCATGACCGTTCGTCGTTCGTTCGAGCGTGGCGTCGTGATGCACAACGACGACCTCATCTGCGCTGAGTTTGGCGTCGAGTTCAACGCCGTCCGCGCCCTGCTCGAGCGCAAGGTTGAAGGCCGCCAGAGTGTTTTCTGGCGCGTAATTCTTTGCGCCGCGATGACCGAGGATGATGGGAGTGGGAAAATCGAACAGCATATGCCCATTATACAATATGCGACCCCAAAGGCCTCGCCTTCGGGGTCATTGCAAAAAAGGAATGAGGCGAATTACAAGTCAACGAAATAGGCCTGCGCAGCGCGGTCGAGCATTTCGCGCGTCATGGCTGGCTCGACCGAGAGATAACTGGCGATGTCGAGAATCTGATCGCACAGATCGCGCGGGTGCGAGGCGCGCAGTTTTCGATTGCGCTTGATGTACCACTCCTGAAGCAAATAAGCCAGGCCCTGATCGTTGTAGGGAATCTTCTTATCGGACGCGACGCGCTTGAAGATCTCGCGATACTCTTCGTACGAGGGATCGCCGATCTCGATCTTGTGACGCAGGCGGCGCAGGAAGGCCTCGTCCACCAGGTCCTTCGGAGGCAGGTTGGTGGAGAAGACCACCAGCACGTCGAACGGGACCTCGAACTTGCGCCCGGTATGGAGGGTGAGGTAATCCACGCGGTTTTCCAGCGGGACGATCCAGCGGTTGAGCAGGTCGCGCGGGCGAACCTGCTGGCGGCCGAAGTCGTCAATCAGCAGGATGCCGCCGTTGGCCTTCACCTGGAACGGGGCCTCGTAGAATTTGTGAACATCGTCGAAGACCAGATCAAGGCCCTCGAGGGTCAACTCACCGCCGACCATAATGAACGGGCGGCGGATCTTGACCCAGCGCGGGTCGCGCCGCGTGGCAGGACGCAGTCCTCCCGTCCCGTTCGAAACGCCCGCTTCCGACTCGGGCGCGAGTTTGTGGCTGACCGCGTCGTATAACTTGATGACCTGTCCATCCAGATAGATGGCATAGGGAATGAACATCTCCTGGCCAAGCACCAGGTTCCCGAAGGCGCGTGCAATGGAGGTCTTGCCGTTGCCCGGCGGGCCATACAAAAAGATGGATGTGCCCGAGTTCAATGCCGGGCCGAGCCGCTGGAAGGTGCCCTCGGAGATGACCAGTTGGGAGAGAATTTGCCGCATGGTGCGGGTGGTGACGGTGAGGCGTCCGCTCTTCTGGCGTCGGATTGAATCGTTGTACACATCGAAGGGAACGGGCGCGGGCCCGGCGTACTGACTGCGCTCGAGCGCCTCGCGGGCGCGGGCGATCCCTGCGCCGGTGATGGCGTAAGTGTAGGCGCCCTCGCCCAGGCCGCCCTGCGAGGATTTGACCTCGATCAGTTTATCGGCCTTGAGAGCCTGCAGAATCTGGTCGGTCACGCCTGCAAACGGCAGAGCAATCTCCTCTGCAATGTGGAACCCGTTTAAATAGCCCTGAAAATAAAGGATCTTCAGGGCCAGGTCCTGCAACCAGAGGGCCGAGAGACCGGTGTCTTCCAGTTTGTTGATGGCGGGTGGATAGAACGGAGGATTGGGCACGACCTTAATTTCTCCTCAATGAAAAGCATAAAAACCACTCTGGACAACACCAGAACGTGAACAGATTATAGCACGCACCCCCGGTTCGCCGCCTCTCATCCTCATTACAAATTCGCCCCCGGTCCGGGCGGCTGTTAAACCGGATAAAGGCAGTATAATTCGGCTGCCATGGACATGAAACTATCTGTAATCATTCCCGTTTATAACGAAGCCGAAAGCATCCAGGCGATCCTGAAACGCGTTCAAAATACCGGGCTGGCCTCGGAAATCATCGTCGTGGACGACGGTTCGGCGGACGGCACGCGTGAGGCGCTCGCGAGGCTGGACGGAAAAGACAAGGTGCGAGTCATCCTGCATGAAAGGAACCAGGGCAAGGGTGCGGCGGTGCGCACAGGACTGAGCGCCGCCAGCGGGGAGATCATGCTCATCCAGGACGCCGATCTAGAATACGACCCGCGCGATTACCCCACCCTGCTCAAACCGCTGGAAGAGGGCATCGCCGACGTGGTCTACGGCTCGCGCTTTCTGGGCGGACCGCGGCGGGTGGTCATGTTCTGGCATATGGTGGCCAATCGCCTGTTGACGTTTATGACCAATATCCTTTACGACACCATCCTGAGCGACATGGAGACCGGCTACAAGGTCTTCCGCCGCAAGGTGATCGAGGGGATGCCCCTGCGCGCCAAACGCTTCGACTTCGAGCCTGAATTCACGGCCAAGGTGCTCAAGCGGCACTATCGCATCTACGAAGTGCCCATCTCTTTCAACCCGCGCGATTACTCGCAGGGAAAGAAGATCAAATTGAAGGACGCCTTCGAGGCGGTCTGGACCCTGCTGAAGTACAGGTTTGTGGATTAAAAAACGTCCCGAAGGTTCAGAACCTTCGGGACGTTGAGCAGCGGTTACTTGAGCAGTTCTTCCACCGCCGCCTGCAGGATCACATCGGCATCGGTCAGCACGGTGGATTCGTCAATCGGGACAGGATGGGTCAACTGCACGCCCTGGCCTTCGAGGAAGATACTTCCATCCGTCAGGACAAAGCGGCCGGTCGGGAATTGCAGGGAGAAATTCTCGGGCATCAGGAACTGTCCGCGCGCCACTTCGGCTTCCACGCCCGCGGACGGATATTGCCCAAAGACCATCATGCCGGGCACCTGGCTGAACCCGTATGATTCGAGTTCGCAGGCGCTGGCGCAGGCCGGACCAACGAGGAGAGCCATCTTCTCGAAGCGGTACTGGTTCTCGTTGGGCCAGATTCGCTCCGGCAAACCCTCGTTCTCGAATTTACCGGTCTCTTCACTGAAATACTGCAACTGGCCCATGACGATTTCTTCGTCTGTCAGGAAGCCCGCCAGTCCAAGCGGCGCGCCGCCGGAGTTCTGGCGCATGTCAATGACGATGGCGGTCAGACCGTTGGCCTCGAAGGTCTGTAAGGCACGCTCGAAGAGGCGCACAATCAGGTTCAAGTCGTCATAGTTCGAACTGATCTTGATATAGCCAATGCCCGAATCCAAAATGGTGAACTCGACCGGCAAGGCATTGGAATCGAAGCCGCGATATAACGACGAGAACGAGAAACTCTGGCGCTCTTCGACCGTTTCCAGGGTGACGGTTTGGGATTGTCCACCCGGGTTGGTGAAGGTCACCTCGGCCTCGGTTCCAAGCGGGGCGCGCAGGAGGTAGCGCGCCTTTTGATAGCGGGCAGAACTCTCCATCGAGAACGGCGCAGACCAGGCCACCGCCGCGTCGATCGCCTCCGAAATCGGCTGGCCGTTGAATGCGGTCAGTTCCGCGCCAAGTTCCATTCCGGCCAGGTCGGCTGGGCCGCCCTCCAGCACCAGGTTCACGATCACCCGGCCATCATCCAGTTCGCGGATCGAAAAACCGTAACCACCGCCGGTGGCTTCCGCAAACAGGGCGTTGGCAATGTCGCCGCCGCCGATGCCAACGTGTCCGTCCTTGAACGCCCAGGCGAAGTCGCGCAGGGCAAGATAATATTCCTCGGCGTCGCGGTTCTCCTCAGCCGCCTCCACGCGCGGCTTGATCTCGGCGTAGAGCGCGTCCCATTCGGGAGCCTTGCCCTCGATTCCGTTGAAGGCATATTCCTTGCTGATGATCTCGAACATCTTGTCGAAGGCTTCAGTGTATGACAGGTCCGAGAAATCCTTCAGCGCCACATCCTGGGGCTCGTACAACGTCATCGTGGCGGAAGGCGACTGGGTCACCTTGAACGGCTCTTCGTCCAGGTTGACGAACGAATACCCGGCGGGGACCGGCGCGACCGGGTCGTCCTTCGTAAACAGCAGGTTGTCATCGCCGAAACCGGTCGGGAACTTCTGGGCGTCGTCCGGCGCCCAGACGATCAGGTCGCCGCCGATCACCTCGTCGTCGTTCTCCGAATCCGTGATGACCGAGGCCAGATAACTTGGCCAGCCGAGCGAACGGTCATCCCCCACCGAGAACGGCCCGCCGGTCAGGTTGGGCGAATAGGCTACGGCAAAAATCTGTACACCCGGATCGGATTTGCCGTCGTTATCCACATCGTTGAATTCGCCCTCCGGCTGCACCGGCAGGTTCAAATCGAATGTGCCGCTGAGAGCCTCCAGGTCCACCTCCACATAGCCAAGCACCTGCGAATCGACCGGCAATTCCCACTCTTCGTCGCGGATGACAAAACCGTGCATGTCGGTCAACGCGACGGCGTGCTCGACGAAATAAACAGCGATCACAAAATCGTTGGTCACGGTGAACGTCCCCGTCACCTGATAAGGCACATCCGACGCGGCAGGAGCAGCGGTCCCGCCGGGCAGCGAGAATTGACAAGCCAGGCTCAAAACCACAAGTAGTCCAACTGCGAGATACATGCGTCTCTTCATACCTTCTCTCCTTTCAAGAAAACATGGATGCGGAATTATACTCCAGCCAGGTTTATAATGCCCCGCATGGCCAATTGGAGAAACCAGGTCGAAGAAGAACTGGCGCGCGCCGAAGCCGCCCGCGCCAGAAAAAACGAAGGACAGGCACGCGTCTGCGCGCGGCGCGCGGCCGGGCTCGCGGCCCGCGAATACTTGCAACAGACAGGGGTTCCAGTTCATCCGACAAGCGCTTACGAACTGCTCAAACTGCTGGCCAACCAGCCCCGCCTCTCCCCCGACCTGAAGCGGGCCGCCGTTCATTTGACCTTGCGCGTCACCGAGGAATTCAAACTGCCCGTCAAGGTTGACCTGATTGCCGAAGCAAGAAAGTTGTGCCAGGGGCTTTTCCCAGAATAAAAAAACGGACGGCGGTGCCGTCCGTTTTTTGTTTAGAGCGCCGCGTCCCCGCCCCTGCGGCCAAGGAAATGAAAGAGAGCACGCGCCAGCGTGAGCAATAACACTCCCACAGACATGACCGTCCCCACTGCCAGCACCAGCGAGCCCCAGTTGATACGCTCGGCAACCAGGCGCGCGTCCGGCAGGCGGATGCGGTCGCGCAGGCCGCGCACGAATTCCTTCGGAGGCCGCACCGGTTTCAGGGTCCCGGCCAGATGCGCCTCCAAAGGTTCGAGAGATTCGGCAGCGGGAGTCGTCGTCTTCTTGCGTCGTGCCATTCGATCATCTACTCCGCGGGATATAACACCAGGCCCACCGTACCGGGGCCGAAGTTGATGGCCAGTGAGACGGAAAGTTCGGTCATTTCCGATTCTTTGACGTTGAAGTTCTTTTTGGCCTCTTCCAGCAGAGACCGTCCCGAAGCGAGGTCGCGGGCATGAACCACGCCGAGGGCGACCGGCTGATTCCCAACCGCTTCCTTGCCCATTTCGATGACGCGTGCCAGCGCGGCCTTGCGCGTGCGCACCTTGTCCACCATGTGGACGAGGCCGTCTTGCAGACGCGCAATCGGCTTGACATTCAACACCGAGGCCAGCGCCGCGGAAAGCGTGCCGACGCGCCCGCTGCGTTTGGCAAACTCGAGGGTGTCGAGCGTGAGAATAATATGCGTCTTATCGCGTAGAGTTTCCAGATGCTTTACGATCTCGCCTGCGCTTTTACCCGCGTTCGCCATTTTGCGCGCCGTGCGGCACATGAAGGCCGCGCCCATGGTACCGCCCAGCGAGTCGAATGGGATGATGTTGTACTGGCCTTTGAGTTCTTCGGCGGCGGCCACACAGGAGGCGTACGTGCCCGAAAGTTTGCTGGTGACGTGAATGGACAGGATATCCTCGCCCTTCTGGTAGTTGTTGCGGTAAAACTCGGCGAACTGGTGGGGGGAGGGCTGGGAGGTTTTGGGATGGTTCTTATTAGTCTGGATTTCTTTATAGAAGGCATCGAAGTCCATATCCACATATTGGATGAAGGTCTTCTCACCAAAGTGAATATTGATGGGGATGACCTTAATGTCGAATTCCTTTTCCCAGGCGGGCGGGACATCCACCGCGCCGTCGGTCACAATTCTCAACATCGTTCATTCTCCTTCCAAAGTAATGTGATCGCCGATCTCATCGCGCAGGGCCAGCAGGGTGCGATGATAC
>DAOTXP010000240.1:0-3806 GCA_034435275.1 Anaerolineales bacterium
CCAAAACCGACCGGGATTCTGACCACCATCGGCGCGCTGAATTTTCCTGCCGTACGCCAGCGAATTGTGCCGATGTCGTTGATTTGCTCTGCGGCTGGATCGGCGTATTTCCTGAATTGAATTTCGGGGACGGGGAAGAGACCCGCGAGCGCGAGTCCCGCCGCGCTGCCCATGATGCCTTCCTCGGAGAGCGACGTATCGAACACGCGCGCTTCGCCGAATTTCTGTTGCATGTGCGCGGTCGCGCCGTGGACTCCACCCTTCGCGCCCACGTCCTCGCCGAAGACGAGGATGCGCGGATTGACCTGCATCTCGGATTCGAGCGTCCGCCGCACGGCCTCGATCAGGTTGATGCGCGGGCCGTCGGTCGCGGGTCGAGCAGCCGCCGAAGGCGGCGTATCGAGACCCGAAGCGTCAGGGGCGAATAGATGATCTTTAACGGTGGCAGGCTCGGGGTCCGCGTTATGAAGCGCAGACTCAGCCGCCGCGCGAACTTCCCTGGCAATGTCCGCTTCCAGTGTTTTCCAATCCAGATCGGGCAGGAATTTCTCCAAACGAATCAGTGGATCGAGTTTTTCTTCTTTCCGCCTTTCCTCTTTTGTCTTATACGATTGGTCGTCAATGAATGTGTGCCCCATGATGCGCACAACTTTGACGTGGAGCAGACACGGCTTGCCCGCGCGGACATATTCAATCGCCTGCGCGATCTTCGCCGCCGCGTCTTTGGGATCGGTGCCGTCGGCCTCGATGATCCTGAGATTCTTGAACGCTCTCAGGTTCTCGGAAAGATGCGCGCCGGGCGTCTGCAAATGCGAACGGACGGAGATGGCAAACGAGTTGTCTTCGATGAAGAAGAGATAGGGCAGGCCGCGCGTGGTGACGATGTTGAGCGCGGCCCAAAATCCATTGGAGGCGGTGGAGCCCTCTCCGCCGCATGCGACCGCGATCGCGCCGCGCCAGTCTTTTTGCCTGAGCGTTTTGGCGCGATATTCGATAGCCTGCGCCCAGCCCGCGGCGGGCGTGTACTGCGCGCCCACGTCACCGGAGGAGGGGAGGATAGTGAGGCCTAACCCCCCGGCTGGCGAGGGATGGCGCCTCGTCTGTGTGCCTTCGGCGCTCCGCTTAGCGCGTGGCCTCATCGAAAAAACGACCCCGACGTCGCGGCCTTCGGAGGGAGAGCCTGTCTTTGCGAAGCCCGCCGCGAAGGCTTCCTGCGGGGTCAGTCCCGCGGTGAGCATGAGCGGACGCGAACGATAGTACACCGCCGCAGCGTCGTGCGGATGGGTGAGGTGCAGGCCGAGCAGGATCTGCGCGAGTTCGTGTCCCTTGGCGGAGAATTGGTAAGCGACCTTTCCCTGCGGCGCGAGTTCTTCTTCCTCGAATTCGTCCATCAGGCGCGAGGTCAGAATGAGCCGGGCGACGCGCGGCCAGTCTGTTCGAGGCGGTTTTGTTTTCGGACGCGCGGAGGTCTTTCGGGCGGTTTTCCTGGGCATAAGCAAATCGCCGGGGTCAGACTGGTTCAAGCGACCAGCGTGCTCTGCTCGATGTTCTCCATGCGTCCATAGAGAATCTCTTCATTGATTTCCAGATTGTTGATGAGGCTGAGCGCGGTGATCACCCCGTCGCCGATCTTCTCGCCCTCGATTTCCCCGTATTCGACCTCCAGCACAACGTTATCGGCGCGCATGTCGTTCGCCGCGCCTTTCGGGTCCTGCCAGGTGCCCATGGCGCTGAGTTCAGTGGTGGCTTTCATAAAATCCAGCGCGTCGGATTTCATGCGCGGCACAGTCAGAGTCAGTAATTCCCGCTGAACGCGATGGAGGTGAGTGTTGGTACTTTCATCGCCAAACAGTAAACCGTAGAGCATGTCTTTTGCGAGTTGGAGTAAATCGTTTCCAGGTGTAGAACGAAACGAATCGGTAATTAGATCCGTACCTTTGGGCGGAGTGTCCGCCGAAAGGAGCTTTTCCTGAATCAATGTTTCCCTGCTGCAGCCTTTATATCGTTTTACGAATTCGTCGAGTTTTCCCTGATCGAGATGCAGTTTCGTCACGCGCTGAGCGCGTTCCATGCGCCTGCGGTTTTCCTCTTCCTTGAAGTGTTTGCGATCCATTTCCTCGAGGCTGTGCGCGTCCAGCGTGAGGCGGACAACCTGCTCGATCAGCCACTCCCGATCCTGCGAGGCAAGATACGCGCGCAGTTTTTCCTCGAACTGTGGAACGAATTCTCTGTTGATTTGACGCACAATCACGTCAATATTGGGCATGTCAGGCTCCTCTTCGAACACTGATTTTGGAGAAAGTTGGTGGGATTATACCGCTGCGCGGCACCTTGTACCGCTGCGCGCCTTGTAAAAAAAGGAACTCCGCGTTTGGCGCGGAGTTCCTTTGAGACTTTGATTTCGTCAATCTGGCTTATCACGCGGGCAGATTCACCACCTCGTTGAGGAACGTCACCTCGGGCGGCCCCTTCACGCCTGCGCGTGCTGTCGCTTCGCGGAATTCCTGGGATTGGAACATCTGCATCGCTTTCTCTTTGTCCGCATATTCTCCGAGAATCACAACCTCATTGGGGTTTTCCGCCTTGCTGAAGGCGCGGACTCCCATCGAGCCAAAGTTCTTGCGGAGCGCGCCAGCCTCCTCGAACACGGGCTTCCATTTTGCGAGGTCGTCAACGCTGAATCGAACGAGAACGTAGGTCATGGGTAATCTCCTTTTACCGATAATTTTGATACTTGTAGTATAACCCATTCGATGCGAAAAAGGTTCTGATGAATATCCTTCGCCCAATCCCAATCGCTGTATAATCGTACCTGAAAGTGAAAATGGAGTTTCCATGACTTCTCATAATTCCCGAAACCCTGGCACGCCCCTCGACCTGTACTGGGTGATGGGCGCGCATGTCAACAAAAGCGCGGTGGAACGCCGCGTAGCGACTCTGCCCAAACGCCGCACCGTCAAAAAGGATTGGCAGGCGGCCTGGCTGCTGCGCGCCGTCACCTGTATTGACCTGACTACCCTCAGCGGCGACGACACACCCGGACGCGTCCGCCGCCTGTGCGCCAAAGCCAGACAGCCCATCCGCCCCGACATGCTCGACCGCCTCGGACTTAACGGAGAGCGGGTGACCGTAGCCGCGGTGTGCGTGTACCCCAACCGTGTTGCGGATGCAGTCCACGCGCTTCAAGGCTCTGGAATTCCAGTTGCCTCTGTTGCGACAGGTTTTCCTGCGGGACAGACTCCTCTGCCACAGCGCATTCAAGAGATCGAGCAAGCCGTGGAAGCAGGCGCAAAAGAAATTGATGTGGTCATCGCCCGCAATTATGTTCTCACTGGCGATTGGCGGGCGATGTACGATGAACTGCAACAATTCCGCAAAGCCTGCGGCGCCGCGCACATGAAGACCATCCTTGCCACAGGCGACCTCGGCACGCTCAAGCAAGTCTATCAAGCCAGCCTCGTATCCATGATGGCAGGTTCGGATTTTATCAAGACCTCCACGGGCAAGGAAACGGTCAATGCCACGCTGGAGGTAAGTTTGGTGATGACGCGCGCCATCCGCGAATATCTCGACCGCTTCGGCTACAAAGTCGGCTTCAAGCCCGCAGGCGGAATCAGCAGCGCGAAGCAGGCGATGAACTGGCAATTCCTGATGAAGGAAGAACTCGGTGACGAGTGGCTGATGCCAGGTTTATTCCGCTTCGGCGCGAGCAGTTTGCTGACGGATTTGGAACGGCAGTTGTATCACTACATCACAGGTCGCTACGCCGCGAAACATCACATGCCGATGGGGTAGTTTTTTACTGA
>DAOTXP010000241.1:0-11519 GCA_034435275.1 Anaerolineales bacterium
ACGATGAAATATCCGTCCTGCTATTTGATGGAACCCGGCGCGCACGGCGAAATGCTTTCGATGGCGTTTGCCGGTCCCGGCCAAACCCAGGACGCGGGCGGCAAGATGTATCACTTTGCGCCGAATACGTCCAGCAAGGTTACCTCCAAGTCCATCAGCAAGGCGGGCGGACGCGCCTCGTTTCGCGGCCTGCTCAAAGTCTATAAAGGGGCGAAGGGCGTCAAGTCCAACACCGTCTGCGATGCGCTCCTGCTCGATCCGCAGTCGCGCTCGGATACCTATCCCTACATCGAGATCGACGAGGACGATGTGACCATCGGCCACGAGGCCTCGGTCTCGAAGGTCGGCGAAGAGCAGCTCTTCTACCTCATGTCGCGTGGCCTTTCCGAAGAGGAGGCCACCACCATGGTCGTCTCTGGTTTCATCGAGCCGCTGGTGAAGGAACTGCCGATGGAATACGCGGTCGAGATGAATCGCTTGATTCAATTGCAAATGGAAGGCTCCATCGGTTAGAAGTTACAAGTTGAAGGCTGAACGTTCGACCTTCAACTTTAAACCTTCAACGAGAATAAAATGCAGGAAAAACCCAAAGTCGTTGTTTCGAGAACCCGGCGGACCGAATCCGCCGCAAAGGATTTTACTTTCACCCAGGCCGACATCCCCGCCTCGAGGAATGGCCTCGCGTCGTACCGGGCCTCGGCCTGGGATGCGTTTAGACGCCTTTCCTTCCCTTCAACCACCGATGAGCCTTGGCGCCGCACCGACCTGCGCTTCCTGCCCGCGGACGAGTTCAAGTTCCCTGCGCCGGGCGCATTCCAGAACCTGCCGCCTGTCCCGGAGCGTTTGCTCGAGCCGCTGGTCGCCGACCAGCATGGCGGTCAGATTGTGCTTACGCCCGGCGGCGCGACGGTTCAACTGGACGAGGAATTGGCCCGGAAGGGTGTTATCTTCACCGATTTCAAGACTGCTGAACAGGAGCATCCTGACCTTCTCGCCAAATTGATCGGCCAAACCGTGAAAGCCGACGAGGGCAAATTCGCCGCGCTTGCCGGCGCGTTCTCGCAAAACGGTGTGGTGCTGTATGTCCCGAAAGGTGTGACTGTCGAAGCCCCGCTTCATTCCGTGCTGTGGGGCGCAGGGACGGGGCTGGCCCACGTCTCGCACCTGCTCGTTCTTCTGGATGAGGATGCTTCTGCGACGTATGTTCATGAATCCGCTTCGCCGGATGAGACCGGTCACGCCATGCACGCGGGCATTGTGGAAATCCAGGTCGGCGCGGGGGCCAGCCTGAAATTCGTCGAATTGCAGTCGTGGGGCAGGAACATCTGGAACTTCAGCCACGAACGCGCCCGCGTGAACCGCGGCGGGCAGTTCGACTGGATCTTCGGCGCGGTCGGCTCACGGCTGACCAAGAACTTCTCCGACCTCGATCTCGTTGGCGAAGGCGCGACGGGCCGCATGTCTGGTTTTTATTTCACGGATGGAACGCAGCACCTCGACCACGATACCCAGCAGAATCACCTCGCGCCGCATACCACCAGCGATCTGCTGTTCAAGGGTGCGTTGAGGGGCAAGAGCCGTTCCGTCTGGCAGGGCATGATCTACGTCGCACCCGGCGCGCAGAAAACGGACGGCTATCAGGCCAATCGCAATCTCGTCCTCAGCGATGAAGCGCGCGCCGATTCGATCCCCGGCCTCGAGATCCTTGCCGACGATGTGCGCTGTACGCACGGCGCGACGGTCGGCAAACTGGAGAAGGAGCCGCTGTTCTATCTGAAGTCGCGCGGTATTCCGCAGCGCGACGCGGAGCGTCTCGTCGTCGAGGGCTTCTTCGATCCGATCATGCAGCGCATCCCGTTCGAAGGGGTGCGGGAACGATTCCAGGCCGCCATCGAAGCCAAGCTTAACGGTTAGCAGGCCCGGGTCTGGCTTGAATCGCTTTTTGTCCTGCGCGCGGGGGCGCGGGCATCCACTCTGTTTTTTCGCGAGGGATAATGTCATGACGCCTACGAAACCGAAAGTTAAACTGCCAGCGGATCGTGCCAGCCGCACGGTCACGCCCTCTTATATGCGTTCGCCCGGCTTGTTACATGAATTTCAGGTCGGCGATACGGTTGAAGTGTTTTGTGACCACGAGAAGAATAGCGAGCGCGTACGCGGCTGGATCAAAGGCATCGTAGTGCAGGTGGATAACAAGATGGCTGCAGTACAGTTCCGTTCGAACGTCTTTCTCACCGATGGCTGGATGGTGCCCGACCGTATCCTGTGGTATCCGCTCAACTCCGAGAATTTGCGTCCGGGCGGGACGCAGAAGAAACTCGGCAAAAAACGATTGCCTGAATATTGATGACACTCGACGTTCGGCAGATTCGCAGGGATTTTCCCATTCTCGAGCGCGAGACGCGCGCCGGCGCGCGCGTGGTCTATCTCGATTCCACGGCCACTTCACAAAAGCCTCTGCCTGTCATCGAGGCGATGAATTCTTTCTATCGCCGCTCGAATGCCAATATTCATCGCGGCGTGCATACGCTGGCCGAGGAGTCCACGGCGATGTATGAGGAGGCGCGTGAGAAGGTTGCGAAATTCATTAACGCACCCTCCGCTCGTCAGATCATTTACACGCGCAACACGACCGAATCGATCAATCTTGTAGCGTATACCTGGGCGCGGGCGAATCTCAAGGCGGGCGATCTCGTCGTCCTGACGGAAATGGAGCATCACTCGAACCTCGTCCCATGGCACATGCTGGCAGCGGAACGCGGCGTCGAACTGGATTTCATCCCCGTGACAGAGGATGGCCTGCTCGACCTGGACGCGTACAAATCACTTCTCAATCGGACCCCGAAATTGGTCTCGTTTACGCACATGTCCAATGTCCTCGGCACGATTAATCCAGTTGCCGAGATGGTTCGTCTCGCACACGAAGCAGGTGCGCTCACCCTCGTGGACGCGGCCCAGGCCGTCCCGCATCTCCCTGTGGATGTGCAGGCTCTCGGCGCAGATTTCTACGCCTTCTCCGCTCACAAGATGTGCGGGCCGACAGGCATTGGGGCGTTGTATGGCAAGACCGAACTACTCGAAGCCATGCCTCCGTTCCTCGGCGGCGGCGACATGATTAAAGAAGTCCATCTCCGTTCGTTCCGCCCGAATAGTTTGCCGCACAAATTCGAGGCGGGGACTCCCGCCATCGCTGAGGCAGTCGGCTTCGGCGCGGCCGTGGATTACCTGACCAAAGTTGGCATGGATCAGATCGCCGCGCACGAACACGCCATCACCGAATACGCGCTGGAACGTCTCGAGGAAATCCCCGGCGTGAAGGTGTTTGGCCCCTCTGCCGACAAAAAGGGCAGCGTCGCGGCCTTCACGCTCGACGGCGTTCATCCGCACGACGTGGCGCAGATTCTCGACAAGGACGGTATTGCCGTGCGCGCCGGTCATCACTGCGCCCAGCCCCTGCACGAGAAGTTTGGCATACCCGCCACCAGCCGCGCTTCGTTCTATCTGTACAATACAAAAGAAGAAGTGGATTTGCTGGTGAACGGGATTTACAAAGTGAAGGAATTGTTTGGATAATGCCGCTGGTTGAGTAGCCCCGCGCGGTTTGCGCGGGACATATCGAAACCAACAAGTTTTCAAAGATAATTTTGTCGCAAGAATTGCCCTGCTTAGTGGTGGTCCCGATACGGGCTACGCCCTACTCGACCACCGGATCATGAGGTGAAATGGACGACCTCTACCGCGAAGTCATCATCGAGCACTATAAAAATCCCTCCTACCGCGGCAAACTGGACCCGCACGATATTTCCTTCGCGGACAATAATCCTCTGTGCGGTGACCACATCCAGATTGACCTGCGCGTGGATGCGGAGGGCAGGGTCAGCGACGCGCGCTTCGACGGTCACGGGTGCGCCATCTCGCAAGCCTCCGCGGATTTGCTGATGGAGTCCATTATCGGCAAGCCTGTAGAGGAAGTGAAGAAGTTGAATAAGCAGGACATCCTTGATATGCTCGGCATTGACCTCGGCCCGGTCCGCTTGAAATGCGCGTTGCTCTCGCTCAAGGTGTTGAAGGCGGGAGTCTATGGGTTGGGGGAGGCGAGCGATGAATTGGTGGAATAATCAGACGGTGGACGGTGGACGATAGGCCGTCATAAACCTATGTTCAATTATGCTGCCTTGGATGAATCCAAAATCGAATTTGTGGAGATCGCTCCCGCTTCTGAACTTCCCAGCGGCGAACGCTTGTTTGTGGACGTGGGCGACAAAACTCTTGTGATTTTCAATATCGCAGGGAAGTTCTTTGCGATTGGCGATGTCTGTTCCCACGACGACGGCCCGGTGGGCGAGGGAGACCTGGAAGGATATAACATTGTCTGCCCGCGGCACGGCGCGGAGTTCGACATCCGCACCGGGAAGGTGATGCAGATGCCCGCCGTGGTGGATATTCCCGCATATCCTGTGAAAGTGGTGGACGGGATGATCCAGGTGGGAATACCGAAAGAGTGAATCACAAAAGTCCCCGTTGCACGACGGGGACTTTTGTTTTCTTACGAGTTGTTTTGTCTTGGAACCTCGAACTTTGCAAACTCCGTTTCGAGTTCCGCGAGGAGCGCCTCGGCCACCTCTTCGGGCGCGCCTCCTCGCTCGGTCCACTCTCCGCGGCGGTATTGCGCGCTGTAGTCCGTGGTCGAGGTGAGACCGAGTGCCATCGCGTACGCGTCAATGATATTCTGGATCCTTTGAGAAAGTTGCTTCTTGACCGTGCGCCCGTCTCCTTCGACGGTAAACGATGTGGGGACTTCTTTCCAATAGGTGATGCGATACCTTGCCATGCCGGCCTCCGTTACCTTGTAAAATCTCCGACGATTCTCAAAATATCGAACCCTTCTGCAAATTGGCGCTCCGCCAGCGCGCCGTGACGTACCATGGTGGCGCGCAGGAGTTCCGCGTTGAAATAGTACCTGTCGTGATAGGTCTCGTATTGGTTCAATGCCTCGATTTTCTTATCGACGTCCTCCTTTGTCACCTCTACGAGAAAGTGGGGGAAGAAGTCGTACGACGAGCGGACTACATCGTAGCCCAGCACGGTGATGCCGCGATAAGCGCGCAAGGCCTCCTCGGTCACCACGTTGTGGTCCTGGTGGATGTCCTGCCGCGAATGGGTGAAGACGATTTCGGGTTTAAATTCGCGTCGGATTTCCAGGAGGTATTCCAGAATTTCCTGCCGCATGTCGGGGAATTTGCGCGTGATGAATTCCTGCACGATGACCTTTTCCTTCGGCACACCCAGGATGGCCATGCTGGCATGCAATTCCTTCACCACGTTTTTAAGCTGCGGATTTTTCTGGTTATCCGAAAGCGTAACACATAGCACATCGGTCTTATCCACGATGTGATGCAGGAGCGCGCCGCATCCCAGTTCGATATCGTCCGGGTGCGCGCCGAGGAAGAGGACTCGTTTGCCGTAGAAGTTCATATTTTCCTTGTGGGGGCACAGCGATAATTTTGGCAACCGTTCTCTGCGCGCACCCTGCTGTGCCCTTACTTCGTTGCCAGGATCCCGCCGACGACTTTGGTCATCACCAGCTTGCCGTCGCGGTCGAACCATTTTTTTGCCACAGATTCGATCTTGCCGATCAATGTTTCGTACTCTTCGTGGCTGTTGAACATGGAAGTCCACAATTTACGGTCTTCGCTCAGGGAGGCGCGGACGTACTCGATGAACGGCGCGACTTCTGGGAAAGTGAGGTGGTTCTCGAATTTGTGGAGTTTGGTCTTCGCGAAGATTCTGTCAATCGTGTTGAAAATGTCGCCTCTGAAGCGACTCGATCCCGGCATGGGCGGGATGGGAGCGTTAGTCGCCTCTTTGATGATCTCGTAGAACATCTGCTTGTTTTCGGGCAATGGGCCGGAGACGAAAAGCCGTCCGCCGGGACGAAGCACCCGGTGCGCCTCGCCAAATGTAAAGTCCAGATTCGAGGCGTAATAGATGGCGAAGGCGGAGGTGACCAGGTCGAACGCCCCCTCCGCGAAGGCGAAGGGTTGGTTGAAGTCCAGGAATTGAAACTCAACCTTCGAGCCACGCGCTGCGTTTTTCTCGCGTGCCTTCGCCAGCAGTTCCTCCGAAAAATCGCCGCCGATGATT
This sequence comes from Anaerolineales bacterium, assembly GCA_034435275.1. Taxonomy (GTDB): domain Bacteria; phylum Chloroflexota; class Anaerolineae; order Anaerolineales; family Villigracilaceae; genus JBFMCC01. Next base: position 6,145 of record DAOTXP010000241.1, read on the forward strand.
TTTGCCTGACCTTTAGTATAATCGTCGAACAGGAAGCACAGTTTCCCTGCGCCGCAACCGACGTCGAGGATGTCCATGCCTGCCCGGGGTTGAAGGAGTTCGTTCGTCCAAACGTCAATGTTGGCCGAACCGTATTTTTCATGGATGTCTATGCGGGTGAGCAGGTCTTTGCTGGTTTCCTGATAGTTGATTTTCATGTTCTCTCCTAACGCGTATGCTTGCGATTATACCAAACACAGACTAAAATTCAATTTCTGAATTTTGACCGTACCGCGAGATTGATCTCGCAAAAGGGCGACATGAATGTCGCGGTACGAAACGGAGCAATCATGCCCTCGAAAATTCAACCTGTCAAAGGAACGCGCGAGTTCTATCCCGAAGAGATGTCGTTACGAAACTATCTCTACGAAAAAGTGCGCACCGCTTCGCAGGCCTTCGGCTACCAGGAATGGGACGCGCCGTATATCGAGCCCCTCGAATTGTATGCGGCGAAATCGGGTGAGGAACTTGTAAAGAAGCAGTCCTTCGTCTTCGAAGATCGCGGGGGAGACCTCGTTGCGCTTCGTCCCGAACTGACGCCCTCGCTGGCGCGCATGATTGCGGCGCGGCAGGGCTCGCTGACCTTCCCGGTCCGCTGGTGGTCGTTCGGCCCCTTCTGGCGTTACGAACAGCCCCAGAAGGGACGTACGCGCGAATTTTTCCAATGGAACATTGACCTGCTCGGCGCGGACTCCCCTGAAGCGGACGCGGAACTGATCGCGGTTGCAGCGACGTTCCTGCGCTCGGTCGGGCTGGACCCGGCGCGGGCCGCCATTTACGTGAACGACCGCCGCCTGATGAACACCCAGTTCGACGCGCTTGGCATCCCTCCTGAAAAGCGGGTGGACGCGTCCAATCTCGTGGACCGTCGCGCCAAAATGGACGCGGCCAAATGGGACGCATATGCGTTGGAGATTGGCCTTACACAAAGGCAGCTGGACGGACTGAAATCTGCGCTCGCGGACTTCGACCTGTGGAGGACCAGCCCCGAGTTGACGCGGCTCTTTGCCGCGCTCGAAGCAGTGGGTGTGAAGGAATATGTCAAATTCGACCCGAACATCACGCGCGGCTTGTTATATTACACGGGCATCGTTTTCGAGGCTTTCGATCTCAGTGGATCGCTGAAGCGTGCCATTCTGGGCGGCGGGCGATATGACAACCTGATGAGGGATGTGGGTGGCGATCCTGTTCCTGCCACGGGCTTTGCCATGGGTGATGTAGTCATCGGAATTATTCTCCAGGAGAACGGCCTCTTGCCCGATTTTGCGCCCAGCCCCGCGCCCGTGCTGGTAACGGTCTTCGACGAATCCCTGTGGCTGACGTCTTACGCTCTGGCCGCGGAGCTGCGCCGCGCTGGATTGAACGTGATGGTTTATCCCGAACCCGCGAAATTGCCGAAGCAGTTCAAGTTCGCAGATAGGATGAAAATGAAAGTTGCGGTCACGGTGGGGCCCGACGAGGCGGCGAGAGGACAGGTGGCGATAAAGGATTTGGGAAGCGGGGAGCAGGTCATCATCTCGCGCAAGGCGGCGGCGGAGGCTATTCGCAAAATCCTGTAGGACAAATTGTCAATATGTCCTACAAAAAATAAGGCGGCGATGATATAATCCCGCCGCTCCACATGGAGCCTGTAGCTCAATGGCAGAGCACTTGACTGTGGATCAAGTGGTTGTGGGTTCGACCCCCATCAGGCTCCCAGAACGCCTTCGCGAGAGGGCGTTTTTGTTCTCGTGGTTGCCCTCATTCAGGGGATGATATGGGTTCGACCCCCATCCGGCTCCCATGCGCCCTCTTCGGAGGGCGTTATTTGTTTGAGCGGCTGTCCCCATTCAGGGGATGATATGGGTTCGCCCTCCATAGCGTCCCCTTTGGGGATCAGGCTCCCTAATTAATCAGAGACCAGGTTTCTCCAAGAAACCTGGTCTCTGTATTTATCGCATGGCCCGCAAATACCCGCGGTCGAACGCGGCGGGCAGGGACTCGCTGGGCGCGTAGGGCGAGGGTTGGTACACGCGTGAGGCGACCCCGAGTTGCGAGATTTCGCACACATGCCAATCCTGACGGTTGGTCATATCCCAGAATTCGATGGCATCTTCGGGATGGAAGTCGCGGCGCACGGACGCGTCAGGATGGAAGAGCCAGTCGCAAGTCACACGCGTGGCGGAGGGGGAGAGCGGCGTCAGTGTGTGGTACATCACGTAATCGGGATGCAGGCTGAGCAGCATGTTCGGGAAGATCGAGTAGTAGTAGACACGGTCGAGATCCTCATTCTTGATGGTTGAAATCGGCGGCGCGCTGACTCTGCCCGTCATAGTCATGCTGCCGACCTCGTGCTTGAGTTCCATGTAGCCGCCGAGAAAGGGACCATCAGTGAGGTCATTGTGGCCGCTGGCGGGCGGCGATTTTTTAACCAGTTCGGGATGGACGAGTGAACAGTGGTTGCACTCGGAGTAATTCTGGACGATGAGTTTCCAATTGGCGCGGATGTGATATTCGATGCGGCGCGCGGAGCGCAGGCTGGGGAGTTGCCAGTCGGAAAATTTGCCGATCAGCGGCGCGAAGGCTTGCTCGAAGGGTTCGGGCGCAGAGGAAAGGTTTATAAACAGAAACCCTTCCCATTCGCGAAGCGCGGCGCGGTGAAGCGGATAATCCTCCTTGCGGAAATCTTCCACCTGGTCCATGTTGGGCGCGCCGATGAGATTGCCTGGCAGGTCGTACGTCCACGCGTGATATGGGCATTGGATCGAGCCGCGAAATCCTCCGCTCCCGTCTTCGCAGATGCGCGAGCCGCGATGACGACAGACGTTGAAGTGGGCGTGGATTTGTCCCGCGCGGTCGCGGACAACGAGGAGGCTTTCTGCGCCGATGTTGAACAGGAAGTAATCACCCGCGCTGGGAATTTGTTCGCCGCGTCCAACACACAGCCATTGCTGGCCAAGGATACGTTCCTGCTCGCGCGCAAAAATTTCCTCAGACACAAAATACTCGCGCGGCAAAGTGCGCGAGCCTTGAATGTATGATTGCGTGGAGTGGACAAAGGCAGCCATGCGATACTCCTGCGAGAGTTGTTTTAAAAGTCACGGGGTCGCCAATTTCAGCATACGTCGGAACTGGCGATGTAGAACCATAACACTTTCTAGGGAGTGTAGCATGAATGAAGCAGAAAATGCAAGAGACTCGAAACGATACGCGGCGCTGGACATTCACAAGTGCTATTGTGTCATCGCAGGAGTAGATCGGAAAGGCCGGGTACTACTGTATCCAGTGCGAGTAGAACACGCGGACCTGGAGGGTGGCTGAAAAAGAACCTGCAAGGCGAAGACCACGTTGACTACCATGCCTGGTATGTGTACGATCTACTCGCTCCGTTGGCGGAGCGGGTGGTGGGTGGCCAACTCGATCAAGGTGAAGCAGATCGCCACTGCGAGCGTAAAAACAGACATCCGCGACGCGTTGATTCTGGCACGGTTGCTGGCGGCGAATCGGGTGCCGGAAAGGCAATCGGTGGAAACGCACACGCAGATTCTGAACCGCATGCCCTTTACATTGCTGTTTATCGGTGTTTATCGGTGGGCATGCAATTGTTTCGCTCATTTTGCCAGCGTAAGGGCTACTGTTTTGCCTGCAAGTCGGCAGGCCAAAGGTGCTCCTGCCGCCGTCCCCGGCGGCGAGGACGCCGCCTTGAGCGCGGAGTTTTTATGGAGAGAACGCGTGCGCTTGAAAGTTTTCTGGAACTCTGTTAGAATTCTAAAGGACTTAACAGTATTGAAAGGTCTGGTTTTTGTTGTCCGTGACAAGCCGCATGACAATTCGCAAACATCGCCTCCACTGCCCGAGCAACTAGTGCGTGTGAGCTGGGATTCCCTGACCATGCAAGTGGATTCGATATACTTTCCCACGAACCTTGTAATCCGCGGGGATCTCAGCGTGTGGGGCATCCTCTCGCCCTCGATCACTCCACTCAGGTTGACCTCATGAACAGATCAGATATTACTCACGGGCAGTCTTCTTTTCCAAGAATTGCCCAAATTGCGCTGGGGGTCCTTGTAGGCGGTGCCTATGCACTTTTTATCCTGCAATTCCAGCGTCCCGCACCTCGTATCCCGGAGAGATACGAAGTGTCGGTCAATGTTGGTCCTGCGAGTGACATGGCATCTCCCGGTCAGACTACCAGTTCCGGCCAGGACATTGTCATTGGCATGAATAATGCAGTTCTCTACCTGCCCTATGATGCGATTAGTGCGGTTGGTACAGTTTCGATGATTGCGCGTCTTCCGAATTCTTTCTCCATTGCTGGCGAAGAATGGAATCGACCGATCATAGTTGACATTGAGTTCAGGGATGAGTCGGGAGTAGCAGATGCCCATTTAACCCTGCTGAAACCTGCACAGCTCTGCTTCGTCCTTTCCCCTGAAGGCTGGCAAGCGTACTCACAATCTCCGGACGATTTCCAAGTTCAATATTATGCCGATGAGGCAAATCCCCCTCGATGGGAACCGCTTCCGCTCACGGCAATTCCCGAGCGTTATCAGCTTTGTGGCGAGACCGCTCACCTTTCGATGTTCGGCCTTGCGGTCAGGAATACGATCGTGGTACCCATTACGGGTCCAACACCGATGATCTATGAAGTGTTGCCGTCGGTTTCCGCTACTTCCACACAAACACCATTGTCAACGCCAACTCCGCTTGCCAATACAAGTGTGTCCAGGAATACGCCTACCCAGACGGCAAGTCCGCTCCCTACCAGCACACCTACACCTGTGCCTACGAATACGCGTACCCCGACGCAAACTCCGCTTCCTTCCCGTACACCCACGCCCACGCCTTTGCCTACGAATACGCCCCTGCCCACGGATACGCCCCTGCCCACGAACACGCCAGTCCCGACGGCCACTGACGTACCTACCGCAACGGAGCCTCCTCCTACGAACACGGAGCCTCCTCCCACAAATACAGATCCTCCTCCCACAACGGAGCCTCCTCCAACGGATACAGAGCCTCCTCCTCCGACGGATCCTCCCACAACAGAGCCTCCTCCCCCCACAGATCCTCCCACAACGGAGCCCCCTCCAACGGATCCCCCTGTGTTTGCCGCCTCTTTCTTTGGCGACGCCATGCATGAATCGAAGTGGCTGTCCCCGTTCCTCATCTTCATCGCCCCGCTGGCACTTTCGGGACTGCTGTTCCTGTCCGCGGGCTGGCTCGAAAACTAGCCTGACCCTCGGCCTTCAACTTTCAACCTTAAACCTCAACCCAAAACTCAATATCGCCTCCAGCACGCCTCCGCCCACCGACAGCGCTTTATCGGACACCAGATAACATGCGTTCGGGTCGCC
>DAOTXP010000242.1:0-17307 GCA_034435275.1 Anaerolineales bacterium
GAAAATGGTTGCAGAAGAAAACCGTTTTCAACACAAACTGCGTTTGTGCAATCGGTTTGGGGGTTTCAAATTCGATTGGCATGGTAACTCCTTTATGACAGCACAAAGTCCGACGCTAGAGAGTGTCTCTTACGCTATGGCGTAGGCAGACGTTCTCTAACGTCTGCTTCAATTACCAGTTACTATTTACCATTGGCAATTGGCAATCAAACGATCATCATTCCCGTAAACGCGGCAAAGCCTCTGCCGTTTCGCATCCACATCTCGACGGGGTGCTCGCGGATGTAACCGTGACCGCCCAAAATCTGCACGGCGCGGTCGGTGACCATCATCGCCATGTCCGCCGCGCCAGTGGCCGCGAGATAAGCCTGCTTGAACGCGTCTTCCTTGCCGTTGTCGAGCATCCACGCGGCTTCCCACGTAAGCAGGCGCATGGCCTCGATTTCGGTCGCCATCTCTGCCAGCATGAACGCAATCGCCTGCTTCTGCGCGATCTTCACGCCGAAGGCCTCGCGCTCCTTGGCATAGTTCTTCGAATATTCAAACGATGCTTTCGCCACGCCGACCGCGGCCGAGGCGGAGGCAATTCTCATCGAAGCCAGGATCGGCTCGAAGTCGTGCCCCGAGGCGCCGCCCAGCCGATTGGACGCTGGGACTTTCACGGAGTCCAATTTGACCCGATATAACGGCAGCGCGTTGAGGCCCATCAACTTCTCCCGTTCCTCCCCGACCGAGAGGCCTGCCGCGGCTTTCGGGACGATAAATCCCTGTGTGACGCCATCCAGCGCGGCGTAGACGATCATCGCTTCGGCATCTTTGGCAAACGGCACAAAGGCCTTTTCGCCGTTGAGGATGTACTCATCCCCTTTGAGCACCGCCGTTGTTTTGAGCGCGTTGGGATCAAAATCGAACACGTACTCGATGAGTGCGGCGGTGTACGGCGCCCAGTCGCCTTCCACGACTTTAGGCAGATACTCCTTCTTCTGCTCTTCACTGCCCGAGAGCAGAATCGGCGTCGCGAACAGCGACGGCGCCATCACGGCCAGCGCGCCCGCCAGGTCGCCGAAGGCCATCTCTTCGACCGCGAGAACGCCTGTGACCGCGGAGCGCTCACCGAAGCCGCCGTAGGCTTCGGGAATGGAGGCTTGCAGCAAGCCGAGTTCCCATCCCTTGCTGACAAGTTTTTTCGGAAGTTCGCGGCTCTCTTCCGCATCATGCGCGGCGGGACGCAGGTCATTGACGGCATACTTCCCCACCGCTTCGACGAGCATTTGCTGCTCTTCACTGGGTTCGAACGAATACATATCTTCTCCTTTCGCGTTTTCAGTAGAAAAGTACACAGGTACACAAGTACGCAGGTACACATGTAATTTGTTTACGTATGCATCCTCACCAACAATCCGTTGAACAATAAACCCGCGTACTGATCGGCAATCTGTTCGATGGACTTCGGCCCGTCGGGGCTGTACCAGGTGAGCGTCCAGTTCATCACGCCCATCAGCGCGCGGACGGCCATCGGCACGTCGGCGCACGCGAAGATTCCCGCGCGCACGCCTTCGTTAACGACATCCCGCCATAATCCCTCGAACTTGTCGCGGTGAGGAATATGGCGGGCGTGTGACTTTTTATCCAGTGAACGATGCTCGAACAAAAGCACGGACGATAAATCGGAATTTTCCGCTAGCGATTGCAAATACACCTTGATCATCCGGCGAAGTTTTTCATCCGCGGGCGTGTCACCTGTCGCAATTGCGGAAATCCTTTCCGAAAGCAATTGCAGGGCGCGCTCGAGCAGGTCGAGCAAAATCTCCTGCTTGGACGAAACATGATGATACAGGCTGGCCTTCTGTAAATTCACGGCTTCGGCAATATCCGCCATGGACGCGCCGTGAAATCCCTTTTTGCGGATCACCTGCGCGGCGGCGTCGAGGATGTCGTCTCTGGTCATGGATGCTCCCTACCGAACGGTCGGTAGACAGATAATACCCCCAACCGACGGTAGAGTCAAGAGGAACGGTATGAGGTTCGGATATTTCCGATCTCGGCGGCGCTCAGAGCAGGTCTTTGGCGATTGTCCGAACTTTTGTCCGAAGATCAGGAGCGCCACATATCGAAGAGCGGCCGCCGGCCCCGCACAAAAATCAATGCTATAATATTTTTATGGCAACGCCCAACCCCGAACCACCCCCCCAACCGCAATTGACTCCCGAGCAACTGGCCGCCCAGCGCGAGGCTCAGCGCCAGCAGAGACAAATCATCATCGTTGGCGCAGTTCTGCTGTTTTTGCTTCTCGCGGCTATCATCACAGCCATCTACTTCCTTGTTCGGCCCGAGACGCCCACCGAGCAGGTCGGCCGCATTCGCGACATCTTCCTCATCTTCATGGCACTCGAGTCCCTGCTCATCGGCGCGGCGTTGATCGTGCTCATTGTGCAGGTGGCCAGTCTCATCAACCTGCTGCAGAATGAAGTACGGCCGATCCTGAACGCCACCAGCGAGACGGTCAATACACTGCGCGGCACGGCTGAATTCCTGGGCGAAAACGTAGTCCAGCCGGTGATCAAACTCAACAGTTATCTGGCTGGCTTGCAACGTGTGTTAGAATTAATGGGACTCAAACGAAAATAACCATCATCAAAAGGAGAAGATACCATGTCTGATCGCGATGAATTCGGAGCCTTCCTGGTCGGCTTCATTGTCGGCGGCCTGACCGGCGCTGTTGTATCCCTGCTGTTCGCGCCCCAGTCGGGGGAGGAGACCCGCGCCCTGATCAAAGACAAGAGCATTGAACTACGCGACAAAGCCGCCACATCTACTGAAGCGGCCATTGCCCGCGCCGAGGCTGCCGCGGCCGAGGCCCGCGCCCGTGCCGACGAACTCGCCAAGGAACTGCGCGCACGCGGCAAAGAGGTGGTGGAAGCCGTCCGCAAGCCGCGCAAGGCTGGCGGCGAGTCGGCCTCAGGCTGATCGGTTCCGCTCAACGACAAGGGTTTGACCGACGGTCAAACCCTTGTTTATTATGGTGATCCCGCGCCTCCTGCGCGTCTTCTTCCACTGGCTCTATCATCCCTTCGCCTGGGCTTACGACTTCATAGCCGCTGTCGTATCTTTTGGCCGCTGGAACGAATGGACGATGACCGTCCTCCCGTTGATCGAGGGGACGCGTGTGCTCGAACTCGGTCACGGTCCCGGGCATTTACAGCGCGGCCTGCTGGACCTCGGCCTGTCCGCCGTTGGAGTGGATGAATCGCTGCAGATGAGTCGGCTCGCCGCGCGCCGGTTGAGGCGGGCAGGCCGCGAAAAGATCAACTTGACGCGCGCACTGGCCCAGTCCCTGCCCTTCCCCGCGGAAGCGTTCGACACGGTCGTTTCGACATTTCCCGCGGAATATATCTTTGACGCGCGCACGCTGTCAGAGGCGAGACGCGTCCTGCATAATGGAGGCAGGCTTATCGTCCTGCCCGTGGCATGGCCGAAGAATCGATTCCTGAACTGGCTGTACCGCGTCACAGGTGAGAGTCCCACTGAAGCCGTGGAGGTCGTCAAAAGAAAAATCAGTGAGCCGGTTTTCGAGGCAGGATTCAACGTCAGAACGGAGGTAATTGAAGTAAAATCAGGCATCTTATTGGTGATCGTTGCCGAGAGATAAGGAAGGTATTGATGTTGAAAAAATTGCGTGAACCTGTTAACAGTCTTACCCATTGGGGTGGAGCGATCCTGGCGCTGGCAGGGCTGGCCGCCCTGCTCATCGTCGGTTGGAGCACACCCGCCAAGATCGTATCGCTTTTAGTATACGGCCTCAGCCTGATCGCCATGTTCTCTGCCAGCGCCACGTATCACATGGTGCACGCCAAGGATAAGGTACTTGAGATCTTGCGCAAGGTGGACCACTCGGCCATCTATCTGCTCATCGCCGGGACATATACGCCGTTTTGCGTGAATGCCTTCAGCGGTTTCTGGCAATGGGGCATGCTGGGCATTATCTGGTCGCTGGCGGCCATCGGGATCGCCGTGAAAATCTTTTACATCAAGTCGCCGCGCTGGCTGAACGCGGGTATTTACGTCGTGATGGGCTGGTTGTGCATCGCGGCGGTCGGAGAGATGCTGGCCGTCCTGCCCGCGTGGGTCATCACCTGGCTGATCGTCGGCGGCGTGATTTATACACTCGGCGCGATCGTGTATGTCACAAAGATCTTCAACTTTGCGCCCGGCGTATTCGGCTTTCACGAGGTCTGGCATATTTTCGTGATGCTGGCCGCGGCCGCGCACTTTGTGGCCGTGATGGGAGTGGCAATCTAATCGCCTCGGGAGGATCGTATGCTGTTGGGCCTCGACCTAAACCAACTTTTTCTATTCCCCGTGCGCGACAGTGAAGCGCGCAAGCAGTTTCTCATCGGCACGCTGATCTATCTAGCAGGTTTCATTGTGCCCATCATCCCCATCATACTGGCCAACGGTTACACGGCGCGCGTCATGCGGCAGGTGATGAACGGAGAGCAGCCGCGCATGACAGCCTGGGATCGCTGGGAGGAATTTCTCCAGGATGGGATTCGCATGTTCGGCGTGAGACTGATCTACATGGCGCCGCTTCTTATCGTCATCATACCATTGACACTTGTAATGTTTGCCATGCCGTTCTGGACGGAAACATTAAGCTCATCCGATGCAGATGCACTCCTGGCGCTCATACCGCTGGTCGTTGCGGTCGTTTTCATGTTGATTGTCCCCATATCCTTTGCGCTGGGCATCGTCACCTTTGCGGCTGAAACACATGTCGTTCAAACGGCGGAATTCGCGGCAGCCTTCCGCTTTCGCGAATGGTGGGATATTTTCCGAAAAAACTGGGGCGGCTTTCTGCTTGCATTCGCGATCTCGTATGGTCTGAGCATGGTATTGACCATGCTTGCTCAGATCGCGATCATCACCATCATCCTGATCTGTATTCTGCCTCTGATGCTGCCAGGAGTTAGCATGTACACGACGCTGGTCATGTATACCGCCATTGCGAAGGCATACAAGGATGGGAAGGATGGACTCACCCTCGGTATCGCGGAAGCATAGCCGTCCTGAACAAACTAATACATGCGACCACTAGAAATCCTGATCCCCTTCCTGCTTGCCATTTACCTGCTCTGGCCGCTAATCACACGTAAGCCCTATCACCGGTTTGTAAACAGCCTGCCAATATCAGCCGCTATTGCAGTTCTCTTGCATCTGCTCATCGAAATGTATCGCTGGCAGATGGTTCCACTCTACGCACTGACAGCAATCCTCCTCGTCATTTCGCAACTACCCACCGCGCAGCGTCAACCGAGCGTATGGTCATATGCACTGGCCACGTTGGGGCTGGCGACGACCCTGCTTGCAACCTCTGTACCAGCTCTCCTACCCATCCCCAGAGTTTCTGAGCCAAGCGGAGATTATGAGGTTGGCACTACATCGTTCATGCTCGTGGATGAATCCCGCCGCGAGCTGTATTCAGGAAAAGATGAGCCGCGCCGCATCATGGTACAGATTTGGTATCCCGCCATCCGCGGCGATTCAGTCCGCGCGGCGTGGATGCAGGATGCAAAAATCGTAGCACGCGCCATTTCGGTTTACCTCGATTTTCCTGATTACTTCCTCGATCATCTTGAACTCGCCCGTTCGCCCGCCTATTTGGATGCCGCGCCCGACCCGAGCGGCGGAACCTATCCCGCCATTGTCTTTTCACATGGCTGGAATGGCTTCCGCGCCCAGAACAGTTACCAGATGGTGGAACTAGCCAGCCACGGCTACGTTGCAGTTGCCATTGATCACACTTACGGCAACGTCATCACGGTCTTTCCAGGCGGGCAGGTGGTTTACAATAATCCGTCTGCTTTGCCGGAGGGCGCACCCGCTGATGAATACGATGCGGCGGCCCGTCTGCTGGGGGAACAGTGGAGCAGCGACATCGCCTTCGTTCTGGACACGTTAGCCGCGAACCCACCCTCGGGTCCCGCGCGACCCGTAACCGACTTCGTCAACTTCGAGCAGGTCGGCCTCCTCGGTCATTCCATGGGCGGCGGCGCGGCCATCCAGTTTTGCGGCACCGACCTGCGCTGCAAGGCAGTCTTCCCAATGGATGCCTACATGAGACCTGTATCCGAGTTGGTTTTAGCGAACGGCCTCGCCCAACCCGCTCTGTTCATGTTCAGCCAGGAATGGGCTGACGATGTGGCCAGCAGAAACAATCAACTCTTCCATGCATTCTATCCGCAGGTACCACAACCATCACCAGTCATTACCATCCTCGGCACCGCTCACTACGATTTCAGTGATATACCCGCGCTTTCCCCACTTGCCCAGCAATTGGGACTCAAGGGTCCCATCAACGGTCGGCGAGTCCAACAGATTTTGCTGGAATACACAATTGCGTTCTTCGACAGATACCTGAAAGGCAAAACCACTTCCCTGTTCGAGGGGCCATCTGCTGTTTATCCAGAATTACGCTGGGATAATTAAAAAGAGCGGACGTTGAACGTCCGCTCCGATGTGTTTCCATGTGGTCTATTTGCGCGGCACGGGCACGCGCGCCCTGGCGCGCGCCGGGCGCAAATCCAACTGACGTATCTGATGACGCGCAATCGCGGCACGGAAAATACGGTCAATGAAACCGCGGTGTCCGTCGGGATCGAAATCAATGACCGCGTCCGCGGGGCCGATCTCCTCGGGATCATAGAGAATAGCACAGTTGGCATTGATCTCCAGGATGTACAGACTGCCATCCTCGCGCATGCGAACGTCACAGCGGCCATAGCCGACGCCGCCCATGGCACTGAACATGGTGCGGCACATATCCTGCAATCGCGCAGCCAACTCAGATTCTGATGCGGGGAGAGGATGAATCTGTACCGTCTCATGCCATTTGACGTGTGAGTCGAGAAAAGTGACACCTGCGGGAAAATGCAATTCGCCCGGAGGGTACACGAATGGATCGGCAAAATCATCGGGATTATCGGTCACCAGTACGGTAAACTCGCGCCCTTCGATAAACTCTTCCACGCGGGCACTGCCATACTGCTCGATCATCCGCTCCACCTGCTGACGCAACTGCTCAGGTGTCTCCACGCGCGACTCGCGCGTCATGCCGATACTGCCATAACTATTTGGATGTTTAACCATCAACGGATATTGCAGTTTCGAAGCCTGTCTCACGACATCGCGCTTGGAAACAGCGTGAAATCCTTTTGCGAAACCGACACCCTGCAATTCCGCCTCGGCCTGCATAACTTCGCGCGTGGGGTTGTAAAAACGAGAGTCCGCGCCTGTGAATGGAAGATTCAAAATCTCCAGGGCTTGAATCACATCCAGGCCTGGACGATCCTCGTCCATACCGCCGTCGCACAGATTGAAATACACATCGAAATGTCCGCGCGCTTCAAGATCGCGAATAAAATCCAACACGGGACGCTGTGTGTTTACAATTTCCCACTCATAGCCTTGCAGGAATTTGTCAGGATCGAAATATTCGAATGTCTCATCGTAAAGAATGCAAACGCGTAATTTGTCTTTGGAATTCATTACCTCCGATTATTCCACAAATCAATACAAATGCAATAGTTACATCTTATCAATTTCCTTAAAATTTTTTATTGATATGTGCGCTGATGGATATTAAATTATGCACGCTGATAACTACGAAGTATTCATTCGAGCGCATATGTCTCGAATTAATTTGCTTCATGCGGTTTCATTTCGTCTCTGTTATTTTATGAATCATACGCGGCCGATCTGGATCAAATCCTTTTGCAAGCGTGAGGTGATAAGCGAATAATTGCGCGGGTACGATGCTCACCAAGGGACTCAACCATTCGGGAACGTCGTTGGGAATTGTGAATGGAATCTGCGCCAGGGACAACGCCTTCTTCGCATTCGAGACCACCAGCAACTCCGCGAGAAAATGTTTTCGTAAATGCATCAGCACATCCAGCAATGAGTCAAACACCTTGCCGCGCGGCGCGACCGCCATCACGGGGAAACCGCGTTCGATCATGGCAATGGGTCCATGCTGGAAATCCGCCGACGAATACGGTTCGGCCTCAACATAGGTTAATTCTTTCAACTTCAATGCCCATTCGAATGCGGTCGCGTAATTAAAACCACGTCCCAACACTACGCATTGACGCATATAGCGATACCTCTGCGCGGCTTGTGCAAGAGAGGTATCCTGTTTCAGCGTTTGTTTCATCCATCTGCCAACACGATTCAATTCCTTCCAGCCCGCCTTATCATCATTCATCGCGGCCGAAAGCATTGCAATCACCATCAACTCGGATGTGTAGGTCTTCGTCGCCGCCACTGCTCTCTCGACTCCCGCTTGAATATCGAGCACGAAATCCGCTGTGTCCGCTAAAGGCGATTGAGGTTCATTTGTGATCGCCAGCGTCATACAACCCTGTCGCCTGCCCTCCTCCAGGACACTGACAATGTCGGGTGACTGACCTGACTGCGAAATCCCAACCACCAGAGCGTTCTTCAACCGGGGCGGGCGGCGATAGTAAGTGAACAGCGAGGGCGTTGCCAAGGCCAGAGGCAGCCCGTTGCGCGCGCCCCACAGATAGTTGGCGTAACGGCCGGCGTTGTCCGACGTGCCGCGCGCCGCGAGAAAAACATACGAGATGTCGCGCGCCCGAATCGCGGCGGCCAACTTCTTGACCGTTCCCTTTTGCGAAACCAGTAATGATTCAATTCGCTCGGGTTGTTCGAATATTTCAGAGTAGATGGACATACGGGTATTTTACAACGAATCGCCCCTTGACAAAACAGCAAACGGACCGTAAAATAATTTAGGTTAACCTAAATTATTTTTTAGAAGGAATTCGATGGGACAAGTTATCACCTCGTTTCAAATCACGGGCTTATTGGCAATTCTTGGTTCATTACTGTACACCACGGGCGATGTACTATTGCTCGCCAGCAAGGTCAACCTCGAGAATTACCCCAAACTGAAGCCTTATGCCAAATTGCTCTCGGATGCAGAGAGGATGGTTTCGCTTTCTCCCAATCGCATGATCTGGGGCGCGTTGCTGGGAGTTTTTTCCACGCCGCTCGTTTTGGCAGGATTCTGGCAGATCTATCATGGACTGACAGGCGCGAATGAAACGACGCGACTCGTCACTGCCCTGCTCTTCGGTTCCGCCTCTGTATTTGGCGCGTTCGTGCACGGAACGTTTTATTACATGGGTGAATATGTCCAGGCGCTGAATAAAGTTGACGTGTCCTCCCAGCCCGTGGTCGCGGACATGTTCGCCCGCCACCGCAAAGTGCTGATTGCCAGTTACAGTCCGCTTATGCTCTTCATCGTGATCGCATCGATTCTCTTTTCCGTCCTGGTCGCCGCAGGTAATACTGCCTTCCCGGTTTGGATGGCCGCAGTCAACCCCATCACGCTGACGATTGCCTGGCTGTTGATCAAACGCGTCCTGCCTCAGTTCATCCGTGACTGGACCGAGGGTGCAGGTTTCAACATCGCTTACCTGGCCTTCTTCGTCTGCACAACTCTTACGCTTTGGAACGGAATTTAATCATTAATGGTAATGGAGAATGGTAATGAAAAATAAACTTTCGCGAAGGGACTTTTTCAAACTTGGCGGCCTCGGATTATTGACCGCGGCGGGTGCTACAGCGCTCGCAAATTCGAATCTCAACCCGGATCACAGCGCCCATCCACTCGAGACCGCGACATCGATGAGTCACGATGACTTGCCAGGCACGGTCGGCGAAGTGGATCATGAAAAGAACGGCTTCAATCCAACCAACATCCTGACCGATTTCGACTACGGTGAGGTCTCCACTTTGCCGAACGGACAAACCTTGCGGGAATATAAAGTCGTTGTCATCAACAAAAGCATTGAGGTCATACCGGGCATCGAGTTTCCCGCCTGGACATACAACGGCCGCATCCCCGGACCGACACTGCGCGCTACGGAGGGAGACCACATCCGTATCCACTTTGTGAACGGCAGCAACCACCCTCACTCCATGCACTTCCACGGCTTCCATCCCTCCGAAATGGACGGCGTACCAGGCACAGGACCGGGTGGAATGGTGGAACCCGGCCAGTCGTTCACCTACGAGTTCGACGCCGAGCCGTTCGGCTTGCATCTCTACCATTGCCATGTTTTTCCACTTGCGCGTCACATCGCCAAAGGACTCTATGGCGCGTTCATCGTGGATCCAAAACAGGGCCGCCCGTCGGTTGACCGCGAAATGGTCATGGTAATGCATGGGCTCGATGTGGACTTCGACGACGAAAATGATTTCTATGCGGTCAACGGAATTCCTTTCCATTATCAAAACCGCCCCATTCAGATCAGGGTCGGAGAAAAGATTCGAATCTATCTGGTCAACATTCTTGAGTTCGATCTCATCAACTCATTTCACATTCACGCAAACTTTTTTCACTATTACCCCACAGGTACAAGCCTGACTCCTGCCGAATTCACAGATACCGTCATTCAAGGGCAGGCACAGCGCGGCATCCTTGAATTTAGCTACAAATATCCCGGCATGTACATGTTCCATGCACACGTAACTGAATTTGCGGAACTTGGCTGGATGGGCATGTTCGAAGTATTGCCTTAGAGGTGACATTATGACTCAATCAACTTCCCAACAGACGACCGACCGCTTCACCTTTCGGACCTTCATCCTGCTTCTCGTTCCAATCGTACTCCTCGCTGGAGTGATCGCCCTCTTCCTCGTCACCGGCGGAGGCCTGGACCTTGAATCCCCTGCACCCGTCGAAGACCTGATCGTCGAACGCTATCACCTGGAGCCAAACCATATTGAACTTCACGTCCGCAACACAGGACCTGAGGAACTGACGATTGCATCGGTGATTGTGAATGACGCCGTCATGCCATTTCAAGTTCACCCGGGCACAACCCTCCCGCGGCTCGGGCGCGCGAACATCGTAATCAATTATGCCTGGACGCTTGGTGAGGCTTACGGTGTAAAGATTCTGACCGCAAATGCTGTTCCCTTCGAATTAGAAATTCCCGTCGCCTTCGTCACCCCCCAACCAGATACTAAAACCTTCTGGTCCTTCGCATTGATCGGCCTGTACGTCGGCGTGATTCCTGTTTTCCTTGGAATCTTTTGGTTCCCTGCTTTGCGTCAACTGGGCCGCCGCTGGATGGTCTTCCTCATGGCGATCACGGCTGGACTGCTCGTCTTTCTCGGTTTGGACACACTCGCTGAAGCATTGGAAGTCGCCGCGGAAGTCGGGGGGCCATTCCAGGGCATCGGATTGATCGGAATCGGCGCAGTCGCAACTTTTATGCTATTGGATGCCATCAGCCGCCGTCAAAGCGGCATCGGCCGCGACGAGGCTTCGCAACGCCTGTCCATCGCTTTCATGATCGCAACGGGCATCGGCCTGCACAACCTGGGCGAGGGTCTTGCCATCGGCGCGGCATACAACGTCGGTGAGATTGCCCTCGGTGCGTTCCTTGTGGTCGGCTTCATCATCCAGAACATCACCGAGGGACTAGGCATCATCGCCCCGGTCTTGCGCGACCGGCCGAGGGTCGGGCAATTGGCGCGGATGGGACTCGTCGGCGGCGCACCCGCCATCCTCGGTGCGTGGATCGGCGGCTTCGCCCCCTCCCCTGTCCTGGCCGTGCTCTTCCTCGCCATCGGCACGGGCGCCATTTTCGAAGTCGTTTATGAAGTCGCAAAACTGATCCAAAAGGATATTTCCCGTGAACCGATGCCACTCACCGTGTTCTCGGGCGTGCTGGCCGGGATGATGCTTTTGTGGGTCACCGGCCTGTTCATCAAGTGAGGCAAAATGGGTGAAACCCTTACCCAATCCATTCAGGATTACCTGAAACACATCTACGACTTGAGCGCGGATGGTGCGCCCGCCAGCACCAACGATCTGGCCGCCCGCCTCGGCGTCGCGCCCGCCTCGGTCACTGGCATGATCCAGCGACTCGCCGGCGTCACACCGCCGCTCGTGCGGTATCAAAAGCATCAGGGTGTCACACTGACGCCCAAGGGTGAGCGCGCCGCGCTGGAGGTCATCCGCCATCATCGCCTGTTGGAAGCCTGGCTCATGCAAACACTCGGCTATTCGTGGGATGAAGTCCATGCAGAGGCGGAGCGGCTCGAGCACGTCATCTCGGAGGATTTCGAACGGCGCATCGCCGCGGCCATGGGACATCCCGTCCGCGACCCACACGGCGAGTTGATCCCCACCGCGGACTTGCAAATGCCCTATGATGACACAACGCCGCTTTCCGCCTTGCGGCCAAATCAGACCGCGCGCATTCAATGCGTCAAAGCCGCGGACACAGACCTGCTTCGACATCTCGAAAGCCTTGGACTAATCCCCGGCGTCCAGATCGAAGTCATGGACTACTCCCCCTTCGATCACAACCTGACCGTCAAAGCCGGTCTCAAATCCACCGTGCTGGGTCTCAACATCACCAGTAAAATCTTTGTTGAAACGGGATAAAGCAATGCAAACCGAAACCACCTTTAGGATTATTCTCCCCCTCCTGATCGTCGCTTTTGTGGTGCATCGCGGCTATTACGGCAACAAGCACAAGGAGACGGCGGAAAGCACGCTCGCGAAACGCGAAGAGGGGCTTGCATCCAATCTCGCAGGGCTTCTCGGCTTGGTCGGATTAGCGGCCTCGCTCGCGTATATCGTCAAACCCGAATGGGTCTCCTGGGCGTCGCTTCCCTACCCAACCTGGCTACGCTGGACGAGTCTCGTATTACCCGCCGCAGGATTCGCCCTGCTCCAGTGGTCACAGAACACGCTTGGCAAAAACTGGAGCGATAACCCGCGCATGATCAAGGGACAGGGACTCGTCACCAGCGGTCCCTACCGCATCATCAGACATCCCATCTACGCGGCCGTTCTTCTCATCCTAGGTTCCCCATTTTTTCTCTCGGCCAACTGGTTGATTGGTCTCGGGTGGATCGGAATGACCATCCTCGAAGTCTCATCCAGAATCCGTTATGAAGAATCACTTATGCTCGAATATTTCGGAGAACAATATCGCAAGTATAGGCAAAAGACGGGACGACTACTCCCGCGTTTGATTCGATAACATACGAAAAAGTTTTAGAAAAGAGGTTTGAGTGAACGAAAACATTTTCCGCGTTTTAGCCGCCGTCATCCTTTTCACAGGCATGGGCATCTCGTCCTATTTCCGTCGCAAAGCAGATAAAGACAGCGGTGAAAAAATCTCTCGTAAAGTCGATGGTTCTGTATTGATGACAGTAATAAAGATCGGCGGGCTGGTTCTCTGGCTGAGCCCACTGGCCTACCTGCTTAACCCGCGATGGATGGCATGGTCGAAGATTGGCCTGCCCGAGTGGGCTCGATGGGTCGGTGTAGGAATTGGGATTTTGTGCACGTTCGGAATCTATTGGCTGTTCAGCAGTATCGGAAGCGGCATTACGCCCACCAGCGCCACGCGCAAAGAACACCAACTCGTCACTCGCGGACCGTATCGCTGGGTGCGGCATCCGCTTTACACAATTGGCTCATCCTTCTTCCTGTCGTTTGGAATGATGGCCGATAACTGGTTCATCGCTGCGCTGGGTGCGCTGACCTTCATCGCCATGGCGATCCGCACGCCGAAAGAGGAAGCCAACCTCATCGAAAAGTTCGGCGATGAATACCGCGAGTACATGAAACGTACTGGCAGGTTTTTACCCAAAATTTGGAGACATTCATCAAAACGCGATTTGGCAAAGGAGAGCCACCATGCCTGACTCAACCATTTCACTTATTGTTACATTCGCCGTCCTCGCGGCGGGCTGGATTGTCTTTCAACCTGAGCGCGGATGGTTCTGGCAATGGCAGCGCGGACAAAAACTGACCGCCAAAGTTTTGCAGGAAGATGCCCTCAAACACATCCACAGGTGCGAGATCCATGGCGACAAGCCGTCGGTGAACAGCATCGCGGGGGCGCTCAAGGTCAGCCCCGATGAGGTGGCGAAGGTCATCAACAATCTTGAAGCGCATGAACTTTTGCAGTTCGAGGGCGGGGACATTCGACTGACCACCGCAGGACGCGAGTATGCCTTGCGGATGATCCGCGCCCACCGCTTGTACGAACGTTATCTTGCGGATGAGACGGGCTACGAAGAAACAGAGTGGCATGACCGCGCGGAACATTTCGAACATAGGATGACAACCGAATCGGCCAACGTACTCGCCGCCCATCTCGGCAACCCGGCCTACGACCCGCACGGCGACCCCATCCCTACCGCCAACGGGCAGATGGTTTACACAGAACGCACGCCGCTTACAAGTATAGAAATAGACAAACCCGCGCGCATCGTTCATCTCGAGGATGAGCCCGAGGCGGTCTACGCACAGATCGTGGCCGAGGGATTGCACGTCGGGCAGGTGGTGCGGATGATCGAGTCGTCACCGCAACGCGTGCGCTTTTGGGCGGACGGTGACGAGCATGTCGTGGCGCCGATCGTGGCGGCGAATATCGCAGTGGCGAAAATGTCAGAAGCGCCGCAACAGGCTCGGGTCAAGGGAGAGGCGTTATCCAGTCTCAAGCCCGGCGAGTCGGGCAGAGTCGTCCAGTTATCGCATCGCATCCGCGGGGCGGAACGCCGCCGCTTGATGGACCTGGGAATCCTGCCCGGCACGAAAATCACAAACGAAATGACCAGCATGTCCGGCGATCCGTCGGCATATCGCATCCGCGACGCGATGATCGCACTGCGGAAGTCTCAGGCGAACTTGATCTTGATCAGTAAAGAGGAAACAAAATGACAACACCGACACAAATTACATCTGCCGCGTGCGAGACCTGTCCCGTACATAATGCCGCCGCGCTCAAAAAACTCGGCGTGGATATGACCGACTTCGATTTTGTCGTCGCATTGGCAGGTAACCCGAACACAGGCAAAAGCACCGTATTCAACGCGTTGACAGGTTTGCGCCAGCATGTGGGCAACTGGCCCGGCAAAACCGTGACGCGCGCCGAGGGCGGTTTCTCGTATGGGGATAACAAATATAAACTCGTTGACCTGCCTGGCACGTATTCACTGCTGGCAACGAGTCTCGATGAAGAAGTGGCGCGCGACTTTATTCTGTTCGGCCAACCCGATGTGACCATTGTGGTTGTGGACGCCACGCGGCTTGAACGAAACTTGAATCTCGTGTTGCAGGTTTCAGAAATCACGAATCGCGTCGTGGTCGCTTTAAACTTAATGGACGAAGCCAGGCGCCACGGACTTCAAATAGACGAGAGACGACTCGCGCGCGACCTGGGTATCCCCGTTGTCCCCATGTCCGCGCGGCAGGGTGAGGGAATCCCCGAACTCCTGCGGGCGGTCAGCGAGGTGGCGAAAGGCGAAGTGGTCGGCAAACCCTATCGCGTGAAGTATGCCTCACCCGAGCTCAAAAAAGCGGTCGAGCAGTTGACGGCGCAGATCGAGTCGGCGTTCCCCGGCCTGCCGAACGCACGCTGGGTGGCGTTGCGTTTACTTGACGGCGACGAGCGCATTGCCGAAGCCCTGCGCAAAGGCGAACTCGGTGACCTGACACACGGAAGCATTGAGGCGCGCGCCGCGCAGTTGCAGGTGATCGGGAATCAATAATTATGGTCTCGATACGTCCCGCGAAGAGCATACGGGACTACCCGACCACCATTGCAATACACGGAGTTTACAAATGACAACTTATCCTTTAAATAACCACGAAGACATCCTCAACAACGCCCAATCCCTGCGCTGGGAGATCGGCGCGGACTTCCATGAGAAACTGATGGAATCCATTTACACCGACGCGTCGCAGATCGCGGACCGCGCGGTCATCCGCCCGGATAAAAAACCGCGCTTCGATCTTGACCGGACGATTGATAAACTGGTTACCAGCCGCACCTGGGGTTTTCCCCTGATGATCCTTTTACTGACCATCGTCTTCTGGCTGACGATCTCAGGCGCGAACCTCCCTTCATCTATGCTGGCGACGCTACTGCTCGATACCGTTCATCCGTTCCTGAAAGGTGTATCCGCCAGCATTGGTGTCCCGTGGTGGATTGACGGTCTCCTGCTGGACGGCATGTACCTTGCCACCGCCTGGGTCATCAGCGTGATGCTTCCGCCGATGGCGATCTTCTTCCCGCTCTTCACATTGCTGGAAGACTTCGGGTATCTCCCGCGCGTCGCCTTCAACCTCGATAGCTTGTTCCGCAAGGCGGGCGCGCACGGCAAACAATCCCTGAGCATGACCATGGGCTTCGGCTGTAACGCGGCGGGCGTGGTGGCGACGCGCATCATTGACAGTCCGCGCGAACGGCTGATCGCCATCCTGACCAACAACTTCGCGCTATGCAACGGCCGCTGGCCCACGCAGATATTGATCGCGTCGCTGTTCATCGGCGCGCTCGTCCCTGCTCATTTGGGCGGACTGGTATCGGCGCTGGCAGTCGTCGGCGTGGCTGTATTGGGCGTGATGTTGACCTTTGCCTCCTCATGGGCACTCTCGCGCACGGTATTGAAGGGCGAGGTCTCCACGTTTAGTCTGGAACTGCCTCCCTACCGTCCACCGCGCATCTGGCAGACCATCTACACGTCCGTCATTGACCGCACGTTGATCGTGCTTTGGCGCGCGGTCACATTCGCCCTGCCCGCAGGCGCGGTCATCTGGCTGGCGTCCAACATCGTCATCGGAGGGAACAGCATTGCGGGACACATGATCAATTTCATGAATCCGTTCGGCTTGATACTCGGTCTCAACGGCGTCATCCTTTTGGCATACATCGTCGCCATCCCTGCCAACGAAATCGTCATCCCCACCATTCTGATGCTGACCGTGCTCGTCACCGGCGCGACGGGAGTCGGCCCTGGCGCGGGCGTGATGTTCGAACTCGATTCCGACGCGCAAACTTTGTCGCTCCTGCAAACGGGCGGCTGGACTTTGCTGACCGCGGTCAACCTGATGCTGTTCAGCCTGATCCACAACCCATGCAGTACGACCATCTATACCATCTACAAGGAAACAGGCAGCAAAAAATGGACGACCATTGCCGCCGTCTCGCCCGTGATCCTGGGTTTTATCGTCACTTTCGTTGTGGCGCAGGTATGGAGGTTTGTGGAGAGTTTGTTGTAGCGCGGCGGCGACAAACGCGTCCGTACACAGACACGAACACGGATAACTGCTCAACGATCTTCGCAAGGTGGACGGCGCGCTGGATGTTCACATGGGCACAAGCATCAAAAACCCCCGCCAAAATTGACGGGGGTTTTTGATTCGGATTACAATCACTGATATATAAGGAGCCGATTATGGAC
>DAOTXP010000243.1:0-10522 GCA_034435275.1 Anaerolineales bacterium
CACAAACGCTTGTCCGTTGCGCAGCGCTCAACCAAATGTCCCATCTGGGCATGCCTCAAGCTTGCAAGGTTGCCTAACTGCTCGTACCCAATGGACAGATCACACCTATTTTTTGATTTATGCACCAAAGCCCCACCCGAATATCATTTTCTAAGTATCTTTCTGCTCGCCCAGGAAATTGGTGGCGGTCTTAAGCCAGGAGATGATGTGGAAGATGTGAGTTGGTTTTCATTAGCTGAGCCGTTACCCGAGATGGCTTTTCCACCCGATGGAGATCTCATTCAAAAGTATTGCAATGGACAAATTGAAAGTATAAGAGTCAAAAGAAGGGAAGGTTTTGAGACTAAATGAAAAGCCGCCTAACACAGTGCAGCGGACCCTTCGACACTCCCTTCGGTCGCAGGGCAGGCGGGTGGGATTCGTCCTGACTCACAGGCTTTTTTCTACGCTTCGGGCTTTCTCTGCACCCAGACCACCGTGCTTCGCGACCCACAGGGCGCTTCGCGGACGCAAACCGTACAATGCGGCGCTGGTTCGGGGTATATGATGAATATCACTTGAATCCACAGATTCCGCGATGTTTAGTGAATACGACGACACGATTGAGGGGCAAGCCCGATGCAAGGCTTGCCTCCTGTGTTCTCTGCAAACAACGAAAGGAGAGAAGCATGGGCTTCCTGAAGAAACTATTCGGCGGGGGAGGGGACGGCGTGAAGTTCGTGCGTCGTTACACACAGGCCAAAAGCACACCCTACGGGATGGCAACCTTCAAATACGAGATTTACCGCGCCAAGACCGCTCAAGAGGCGCGGGAATTCCTCGAAAGCAAAAAGGTCGCCGAGAGGTTGTCCTACATCGTTGTCGAAACCCCGGAGGGGAATTGGGGAAAGGACATCGAGGGAATGTACAAGGAGAAGGGCTAAAGCCATGCCGCCTTTTTCCCTCTTTGGGCGCCGAAAAGAGCCTGCAAAAGTAAACACGGGCAAGACCTTCGATGCGGCGGCTATCATCGGCATTCCTTCGTCCTTCGACTTGAAGAACATCGCCATGGGTCAGCAGGAGACCGTGGTCATGCCCATCGAATGCGGCGGGTGCGGCAAGCAATGGAAGGACGCCCTGGTTCCCAACATAGAAAACCTGGTTACTTGTCCCTTTTGCGGAGGGATCAACAGGGCCGCGCTCAATGCGCAGGTGATTTTTGTAAAGTAGCCGCTACTGACCGGCGACAGCATCGGGCACTCAAAGAAACAGCATCGCAGAACAAAGGGAAAAAACTGCGTTAACAGCGCTTGATCAACTTGGCGCAATACTTATGGTTTCCAATCGGAGGAAGACATGAAAAAGACTCTCTGTTTTCTTGCGGCGCTTCTGCTCACAGCCTGTTCACAGGCGACGCCCGCCACGGTGCCCTCGGAAGCACCCATCCCCGCCACAGCTACCTCCGCGCCCGCCCTGCCTGAAATCGGCGAGCCGCTCCCAGCAGGAAACGGCCTCACCATCACCGTCATTGAATATGAGGTTGCAGCGGAGATTGTGTACCTGACACAGACGGGAGGCGCGACGACTCAGCCCGCGGCAGGGAAGAAGTTCCACCTTGTCGCCATCGAAATGGAACTTGCCAGCGGCTCTCACACGATGACGCTGAGCCTGGATGACATTGTTGTCCTCGGAGAGAACGGCGAAGAATTTACCGCGTCCACGCTCACGCTCGGCCCGGACCCGAGTACGGCTCCCTCGGACCTCGCATTTTTCAAAGGCGTCGGTGAGGATGGCAGGAACCTCGACTTTGGGCTTGGATTCACGGGCATGGACATGACGGCAACATATGCCTACAGCCCGGAGGGCGTTAGTTTGGCCAAATATCACGGCGACAATCCAGTCAGGTTGACATTCCTGTTCGAGGTGCCAGAGACCGCTTCTGTGAAGGCGTTCAGGTTCGATGACCTGACTGAGGTTCTGCTGACTCGCTGAAACGCGGCCAATTTAGAATCAGGCGGGAAATTTCAAAAACAAAAACGCGGCCTGGCTCGGCCGCGTCCTTTGGCTATCCCTTCAATAAGGATACATCTTTTTCTTCCTCGTCCGGCAGTTCCAGGGGAGGCAGTTCCATCAACGAATTGACCCCGAAGTGTTGCAGGAACTCGGGTGTGGTGCTGTAGAGAATCGGTCGGCCGGGACCCTCGGCGCGGCCTGCCTCCTGAATGAGTCCCTTGCTCAAAAGCGACTTCATCACGCCGTCCGAGTTAACGCCGCGCACCGCATCCACCTGGGGGCGTGTGACGGGCTGCTGGTAGGCAATGATCGCCAGGGCCTCCAGCGCGGCGCGGCTCAACCTGCTGGTGGCTTCCAGCCCGAGGAACTTCTCGATCGCCGCAGCGTGTTCGGGCGCGGTGGTCAATTGGACGCGGCCGCGGTCGCGTTGCAGACGCAGGCCGCGGGTCCGCAACGATTCGTCGAGGGCCTTGAGTCCCTGCTCGACCTCGGTGGTGGTCACCTCCAGCGCCGCGGCCAGTTGCGCCGGTGCGACGGGTTCGGCCGCCACGAACAGCAGAGCCTCCAGCCTCACAGGCAGAGAGGGTTCCGAAAAGTTTTGCAAGTCGCTCATGCTATAATTGCTCCCGATCAATCCTACGAATGAGAAATTCCATGCAACGCAAACAAATCTTCTGGATTACGCTGATCATCCTGCTGACGAGCCTGGCGTGTACGATCTTTGTCGGCGGCCCGGACTACCCCGAACAGACCATTCCAATTACCGCCGAGGAGGCCGAGGCGCTTCGCGAACAAATTCGGATCGCCCTGGAAGCCGGTGCGACCAGCGGAGTCTTATCGCTTCAAATCAGCGAGGCGCAACTGACCTCCCTGCTGGCTGAGAAATTAGCCGAACAAGGCAATCCGCTGTTCAATGAGCCGCAGGTACACCTGCGCGAGGGTCAAATGAAAGTCTATGGCAAGGGACAGCGCGGTATCTTTCTCTACAACATCAGCCTGACGATGGCCGTCAGCGTGGACGAACTCGGTCAGCCCAAAGTGGAACTGGTGGAGGCCAACTTCGGCCCAGTGCCCGTACCCGAGGGTATCAACGATGCCATATCCGCGCTCGTCGCCGAGGCATATACCGGCTCACTCGGCCCGGTGCTCACGGGCTTCCGCCTCGAGAGCATCGTCATTGCCGACGGCCTGATGACCGTCAGCGGGCAGATCAAATAGCGGTGCGATTATACCAAACGTGCGTACCACAACTTTACTCCTCCTGACCATCGCCGTCCTGCTAAACGGCTGTAAATCGCCGGGCTTTGGCGGCACGGTCATCGTCAGCGTGCAGGTGGATGGAACGACGCGACAGGTGGAGGTCGACGCGGGAAGCACCGCGGCGCAGGCGCTAACGGAGGCAGGCGTGGCTCTCGGTCCACTCGACAGAAGCGAGCCGCCCCTCTACACTGTCTTGAGCGAGGGCGACGAGATCCGCGTCACGCGCGTCGCCGAATCGTTCCAAACCGAGGAAGTGATCCTGCCCTTCGAGCGCCAGACCGTCCGAAGCGAATCCGTGCCCAGCGGCGAGACGCGCCTCCTGCAACCCGGCGTAAACGGCCTGCAGGAACTGACCTATCGCATCCTGACCGAGGACGGCGTGGAAGTCAGCCGTTCAGTGGTCAAGACGGTCATCCTGCAAGAGCCGCTGGCCGAGATTGTCATGGTCGGCGCGCAGTCAACGTTTGCGCCGCTGCCCATCCCCGGGCGGCTGGTCTATCTCGCGGGCGGGAATGCCTGGCTGATGGAAGAGTCAACTGCCAATCGCCGCCCGCTGGTCACCACCGCCGACCTGGATGGCCGCATCTTCGCCCTCTCGCCCGACGGCAACTGGCTGTTGTACACGCGCAAGTCCTCGAAGCCGCCGGCCGAACAAATCAACGCGCTGTGGGTTGTACGCATCAACGACAACCCGCGCCCTTTTAGTCTGAACGCGGCCAACGTGGTCCACTTCGCAGCCTGGGCACCGACAACGACGCCGACCGTGTTCTATTCCACCGTCGAGCCGCGCGCCACCGCGCCCGGCTGGCAGGCCAACAACGACCTGTACCGCGTCACCATGACGACCGCCGGGCCGAACCAGCCGCGCAAAATACTGGAGGCAAACAGCGGCGGTGTGTATGGTTGGTGGGGCATGTCCTTCGCCTTCTCACCGGATAACCGTCTTGCGTATGCGCGCCCGGACGAGATCGGCCTGGTAGACCAGGACAGCGGTTACCTGAAACCACTGTTGGAAATCACGCCTCTGCAAACCCATAGTGACTGGGCCTGGATTCCCGGCCTGGCCTGGGGCGCAGACAGCGACACCCTCTACCTCGTGACACACGCGCCCGCGCCGGCCCCGGTCACCGCCGAGGAATCACCCTTCTTCGACCTGACCGCCGCCTCCATGGTCAACAACGCGACCGTGAGGCTGGTCCAGCAGACCGGGATGTTTGCCTACCCCTCGGCCTCGCCGATCCGCTCGAATGGCCGGGAGAACGTCTATCAGATCGCCTATCTGCAGGCCATCTTTCCGTCCCAGAGCGAGACCAGCCGCTACCGCGTCGTGGTCATGGATCGCGACGGGTCGAACCGCCGCGTGGTCTTTCCCTCCGCCGACGCGCCCGGCCTCGAGCCGCAAACCCCGGCCTGGGCACCGGGACCAGTCGCAGGCCAGACGGGGGATTTTCTGGCTGTGGTCTATCAGGGTAATCTCTGGCTGGTGGACAGCGGCAGCAGACAGGCTTATCAAGTCACCGGCGACGGCCTCATCGGCCGCGTGGATTGGAAATAACCTGCGCTGGTTTTATTGGGCTCCCCAACGATTATGCCCGACCAGCACGAAAGAGGACAAATGAGGATTTTGATTACGGGAGCCGCAGGCTTTCTCGGCTCTCACCTGTGTGACCGCCTGCTGGCGGAGGGGCACGAAGTCATCGGGTTGGATAACTTCGTGACCGGCAGTCGCGAAAATATCGCCCACTTGATGGGCAATGAGAAATTTGCATTTTACAAGCACGATGTCTCGAACTACATCTACGTGCCGGGCAAGATCGACGCGGTGCTGCACTTTGCCTCTCCCGCCAGCCCGAACCCCAAATCCCCGGCTGGATATTTCAATCTGCCCATACAAACCATGAAGGCCGGCGCGTTGGGCACGCACAATACGCTCGGCATTGCCAAGGCCAACGAGGCCAGGTTCCTGCTGGCCTCCACCAGCGAGATCTATGGCGATCCGCTCGTCCATCCACAGACGGAAGACTATCCCGGCAACGTGGATCCCGTAGGCGCGCGCGCGGTCTATGATGAAGCCAAGCGCTTCGCCGAGGCCCTGACGATGGCCTATCACCGCCAGCACGGCGTGGACACGCGCATCGCGCGCATCTTCAACACCTACGGTCCGCGCATGGATCTGGAGGACGGCCGCGCCCTGCCCAACTTCCTCAAACAGGCCCTGCTCGGCCAGCCGCTGACAGTCTTCGGCGACGGCTCACAGACTCGCTCCTTCTGTTATGTGGATGACTTGATTGACGGCATTGTCAAACTGCTATATTCTGACGAGCACCTACCGGTCAACCTCGGCAACCCGGTCGAAATGAGCATCCTGCGATTCGCAGAGACAATTAATCACATCACCGGTAACCGCGCCGGGGTGACCTTCCTGCCCGGCGAGCGCAGCGAACGCGACCCCCAGCGCCGCCAGCCGGATATCACGCGGGCGCGCACCCTGCTGGGTTGGGAGCCAAAAATCGGTGTGGAAGAGGGACTGCGCGCGACCATGCAATATTTCAAGCAAAAACTCGGCCTGGCATGACCCACATCCTCACCAATCCAACGGAACGGACTCGCTTTCTGAAATTCGCGCTGGTCGGCGCGCTGGGCACCCTGGTGGATTTCGGCGTTTTCAATCTCCTGAATCTGGGCCTTCACATTCACCCGGTTCTCGCCAGTATCCTCTCGTTCAGCACTGCTGTCATCAGCAACTTTCTGGGAAACCGCTATTGGACCTATCCCGACTCGCGCTCGAAGGCGGTCCACCACCAGATGGCGCAGTTCTCGCTGGTCAACTTAGTGGGACTGCTGATCCGCACGCCGATCTTTGCCGGACTGGAGCATCCGCTTGGGCTGTTGTTCGCCGGCCTCGGGGTCCAGGCAAAGACCGCTGACTCGCTCGGGCACAACGCTGCACTGGCGGTCGCC
This sequence comes from Anaerolineales bacterium, assembly GCA_034435275.1. GTDB lineage: Bacteria > Chloroflexota > Anaerolineae > Anaerolineales > Villigracilaceae > JBFMCC01. Next base: position 6,214 of record DAOTXP010000243.1, read on the forward strand.
ATCGGAATTGTCATGCTCTGGAACTTCTTCGCGAACCGACATTGGACGTATAATGATATAGACGAACCCGACGACATTGATTGACCATCGAGGGAGTTGTCTATGGAAAGTCCCGTGATACCGATCTACAATACAAAAGGCGACGCGGAGGCATTTCTTCGATTTCCTTATCTTTATAATCGCATGGGCGAGTGGATCGGCTGGGTGACCAGCAAGAAGGAAGTCTACTCCGTGCTTGGTTACTACGTCGGCTACTTGACGGACGAGCCGCGCATCCTGCGCAAGCGGGCTACCAGCACACTGAAGCCTCGGCTCAGACCGCCGGCCACGCCCCCGCCGCGCATCTATCCCCCGGCCACCGTTCCGCTGGCGCCGATGATGAGGGAGTTGACCCATAGCGTGGTGGATGTTCTATTGGACGAGCCCGAACGATTGCACCCCATTGACCAGGGCGAATTGCGCGAAGACATGGATTAGGAATCCCGGTTCTTTGGTAATATCGTAGGCCTATGCCAAAATCTCTCCCTCCCAAACCCATGCGCGCCTCGCAAATCAGCATCGCCCAGTTGATGCAGCCCGAACATGCCAACAATCTCGGCAACGTGCACGGCGGCTGGATCATGAAACTGGTGGACGAGGCCGGCGCGCTGGCCTGTATGCGCCACGCCCAGCGCCGCGTCGTCACCGTGGCCGTGGATTCGTTTGTATTCCGCCATCCCATTAAAACCAGCGACCTGGTCATCCTCAACGCCGAAGTAACCTATGCGGGCCGCACTTCGATGGAGGCGGAGGTGCAGGTCATTGCCGAGAACCCGATCACCGGTCAGCGCTGGCATACCAACACCGCCTACCTCGTGTACGTCGGGCTGGACGACGAAGGCAAGCCTGCGCCGGTCCCGCCCGTCTTTGCGGAAACGGTGGAAGAAGAACAAAGGATGAAAGAGGCCGGCGAGCGCCAGGCTAGACGATTGGAACAGAAGAAATAGCGAAAACGGACTCTAAAGCCTCCGGACTTTGGAACCAATGTCTGGAGACATCGGACTCCGGTTTTGTCAAATCATTATGACCGACCCACAACTCCCTCCCCTCCCCGAAGAGACACCCGAACCAAAGGAGCGCGTCGCGCATCAGTTCCGCTCCCTGCGTGAACTGGTGGATTACGTCTCGGGCAAGTCGCTCACGCCGCCGCCTGCCGAAGATCGCGGCATGGCCGAGGCCCTGCCCTTTCCCTTCCTCGCCATCGTGGGACAACAGGAGATGAAACTGGCGCTCCTACTGGCATTGATCAACCCCAACGTGGGAGGGATTTTGCTGATCGGCCCGCGCGGCACCGCCAAGACCACCGCTGTCCGTTCCCTGCTGGACCTGCTTCCCGCCGTGGAACGCAGCACCTGCCGTTACGGGTGCCTGCCCGAGGATGTGGAAAGCGGCGGCATCACCGCGGTCTGCCCCGACTGTGCCAAAAAATACGCGGAGGGGATTCCCCTCACCGCGCCCGATCGCGTCCGATTGGTGGAACTCCCGCTCAATGCGCGGCTGGAGGACGTGGTCGGCGGCATTGACGAGCGCGCCGCGGTCCACGAGCGATTGCGCATCCGCCGCGGCATCCTCGCCCAGGCCGACCGCAACCTGCTCTACATTGACGAGATCAACCTGCTCGGCAACGACATCGTGGACGCCATCCTCGACGCGGCCGCCCAGGGCAGCTACACCGTCCGCCGCGGACCTGTTTCTGCAACCTATCGCGCCCGATTCGTGCTCATCGGCTCAATGAATCCCGAGGAGGGCCGACTGCGCCCGCAGATCTTGGATCGCTTCGGGCTGAGACTCATCATCCGCGGCCTGGAGGATCAGGCCGAACGTCTCGAAGCGTATCGCCGCGTGCAGGCCTATCTCACCAATCCGCGCGCGTTTATCGGTCAGTACACAGAAGAGATGGCCGCGGTGAGTGGAGAAATCCAAGCCGCGCGCCAACGCCTCAAGCAGGTCGTCCTTTCGGACGCGGTGGCGCGTCCCGCCATTCGGCTTATCCAAAAAATGGGCATCGATTCCCTGCGCGCCGAGATCACCTGGTTCGAGGCCGCCCGCGCCCATGCCGCCGCGGACAACCGCGACGAAGTGACGTACGCCGATTTAAAAACGGTTGCGCCGATGTGCCTGCGCCTGCGCCGCTCGAATTTCATGAGCGAGTATTTCAACGGGCAGAAGGGGGAGGAAGATGAATTGAACGGATTGGTAGCCGGGCTGGGTAAATCGAAACCCAAAAAGCAAAACAGCAATAAGAAAAAATGAGTCTCCTGCAACGCGCCGCGCGGGTCAGCCATCTTCCCATCGGCTTTCTGCTCATCATTAACCTCCTGGCCGGTCTGCTCACCTTTCGCGATTACGGGCTCTCATGGGACGAGCCGTTGTTCTACGGATACGCAGACGCGCTGCCCTACGCGTATACGCCCTCCAACTGGTTCACCCCGGACTTCGACCTGTCACAGGCGTACGGGCCGAGCGGCGACGACCACAAGACGCGTGGCCCCGCCTACCTACTACTGGCGCTCGGCCCTGAGAGAATTTTTGAATCCCTCGGCCTCGATCGGGCCTCCGCCTGGCATTTGACCAACTTTCTTTTCTTCCAATTTGGCGTTTTCTTTCTGTATAAACTAGCCTCGCGATGGATGAGTCGCTGGGCGGCCTTTGGCGCGGCGGCGTTGTTTTCCTTTCAACCCTTATTGTGGGGACATGCCTTCATCAATCCAAAAGACACCCCCTTTCTTGTGTTCTTTACGGGCGCGCTTGTTTTTGGATTCGAGATGGCCGATGGGTTAAACGATGAAACGAAAAGCGCAAAACAAAAAGCGCTGAGCGTGGTAGTCGCCGCATTTCTACTTGGAATCGCGACCTCCATCCGCGTGCTCGCGCCTCTGGCGGGAGTTCTCGTCGTCATGTACGCGATCATTCAAACGCGGTCCACAGCCCATCGTCCACGATCAACGCCCGTCTATCTGCTTGCCTATTCCCTCCTCGCCATCCTCGTTACACTCGCCTCCTGGCCCTATCTTTGGGAAGCGCCGCTGACGCGTTTTCTCGAAGTCTTCCGCTTCATGTCCGCCAACCCGACAGGCCTGCGGGTTCTGTTCAACGGAGAACTCTATCGCGCTTACGAATTGCCGCGTCGATACCTGCCCGAACTGCTGGCAATCACATTGACGGAAACCACCTGGCCCTTGTTTGCAATCGGTCTGGCGGCGGCCGCACGGAAAGCATACAAGAAACAACTGGAATGGAAGCCTCTTTCGCTGACCCTGCTTGGGTTCATCATTCCATTTGCTTACGTGCTCCTGCGCCGCCCGCCGATGTACGACGGCTTCCGTCATTTCCTCTTCATTCTGCCGCCCGTTTTCATTCTCACGGGCCTGGCCTTCGATTTTCTATTCGAGCGCCTGCGCCGGCCCGCGTTTCAAGCCATGCTTCTCGCCGCCGCGCTCCTGCCCGGACTGCTGGGCATCGGCCAACTGCATCCATACGAATACACGTATTACAATCGCCTCGTCGGCGGGACGGGCGGCGCGTTCCGCGAGTTCGAGACCGATTACTGGCTGACCTGTTACAAAGAAGCCGTCGAACAATTCAACGAACAGACCAGCGGACCCGCCAACCTGTTCGTGCGGCGCGAACCGTATATCGCCGAAGTATATGCCGCTGAAAATATCGTCATTCGCGACTATCGCGCCGAATTCGGCCAAATCCAGCCGGGCGACTACGTGCTCGTCAATACACGTTCCAACGAAGACCGCCAGGCCTTCAAAGACGCGTCCATCGTCGTTCAAGCCGGCCGCGCGGGCGCAACCTTTTGTCTGATCAAACAAATTCCATGATCACCCATCGCGAACGCATCCAGGCCTGCCTCGCCGGCCAAACCCTCGACCGTCCGCCCGTTGCCCTGTGGCGGCACTTCCCTGTGGATGACCAACACCCCAAAAGCCTCGCTGCCGCAACGCTGCACTTCCAGCAAGTCTTCGATTTCGATCTCGTCAAGGTCACGCCTGCCTCCTCGTTTTGCCTGAAAGACTGGGGTGTCGAAGATAAATGGGCTGGGAATCCAGAGGGCACTCGTGACTATACGAAACACATCATTTTTTCTCCGACTGACTGGGAATCCCTGCCAATGCTCGACCCAACCGCCCCGCATCTCGCGGGACAACTGGCCTGTCTCCGCTTAATCCGCGCCGGTCTCGGCCCGGACGTTCCCATGCTACAGACCGTCTTCAGTCCACTGGCGCAGGCCAAGAATCTGGCGGGCAATGACACCCTGCTC
>DAOTXP010000244.1:0-3273 GCA_034435275.1 Anaerolineales bacterium
GAACTGACCTCGGTCGCGGCCATCGCGAGCGCGCAGGAGGCAGTCGCCGCGGCCGCCATTGACCTCCAGACTGCCCGCGAAACGCTGGAATACCTGATCAGCCCGACCGTCCTGTATTGGGAGGATGAAGTGGTCTGGGCCGAGGAGCAGGTAGCCGCCGCGCAGGCCGCAGTGGACACCTCACCTTCGGATGAAGACGCGCAGGCCGCGCTCAAGAAGGCCAAAGATTATCTTGACTATGCTCAAGACAGTCTGGTCGGCGCGTGGGAGAGTTACGAAAAATATTACCTGCCTAATAATTTCACGGTCAAATCCGTGGACCGGCAGACCCGCCGGGTGACCAAATACGTAGCCGCACCGACAGAGAACGAAATCCTCGAGGCCCGCGCCGCGGTGACGGTTGCACAAGCAACCCTCACCGAAGCCGAATACCTGTACGCGGCCCTGACCGGCGGCGAGGTCCCGGAAGACGCGACCGGGTCCGGCCTGACCGAACTCGAGCAGGCCAAACTGGACCTCCAAGCCGCGCAAGCCGACCTGGACGGTACCAAGATCGTCTCGCCCATCTCTGGCACGGTCATGTCCATTGACACGAGCGTTGGCGATACCGCCGGCAGCGGGACAGCCGTCATCACCGTGGCCGACCTGAGCCAGCCCTATCTCGAAGTCTTCCTGGATGAATCGGACTGGACCAACATTAACGTGGATTACGAAGTGGAAGTCATCTTCGACATCCTGCCTGACCGGACGTTTACCGGCGTCGTCACCAGCGTGGACCCCGGCCTGTATACCGAGAACAACACCTCGGTCGTGCGAGCGCTGGTCCGACTCACCGCGATTGACGAAGAGTCATTCAACCTGCCGCTTGGCACCTCCGCTTCGGTGGACGTGATCGGCGGGCGGGCGGAAAATGCGGTGCTCGTCCCGGTCGAGGCCCTGCACCAGGCCGGTGACCAGTACACCGTCTTCGTCGTCGAGAACGGCAAACCCGTCCTGCGCGTGGTCGAGGTCGGCATTCAGGATTTGTTGTACGCCGAAATTATCTCGGGCCTCGAGCCGGGCGCAATCGTCACCACCGGCATTACGGAGACAGAATGAGCGCCGCGCACAGGATCATCGAGACCGTGGACATCACCAAAGTCTACGGCATGGGCGACGTGAGCGTGGCCGCGCTCAATGGCGTGAGCATCCAGATCGATTCGGGCGAGTTCGTCGCCATCATGGGCCCCTCGGGTTCGGGCAAGAGCACGCTCATGCACATCCTCGGCTGCCTCTCGCAACCCACGTCGGGGCGTTACATCCTCGACGGCGAGGACGTGAGCCAACTCGACAAAGTGCAACTGGCCGCCGTGCGCAACAGGAAGATCGGTTTTGTCTTCCAGGCCTACAACCTGCTGGCGCGTACTACCGCCTTGCAAAATGTGAGCCTGCCCCTGCTCTACAATCGCAGTGAGCCGAAAACCCCGCAACAGGGACTGGAGAAGGCGCGCGCCATGCTCGAATTGGTGGGACTGGGAGACCGCATGAATCACCAGCCGCACGAACTCTCCGGCGGACAGCAGCAGCGTGTGGCCATTGCGCGGGCGCTCGTCAACGACCCGGTGCTGGTCATCGCGGACGAACCGACCGGCAACCTCGACAGCCACTCCGGCGAAGAGATCATGAATCTGCTTCACCAACTCCACGCCCGCGGCGCGACCATTGTGATGGTCACACACGACCCGAAGATCGCCGCGCACACCCAGCGCACGATCCATCTGCTCGATGGGTTGGTGGATACGGTGGTGCATAACGGTAAGTCGAAATTAATTTCGACGTACGCGGAGGCGCGACATGAAACCCTCTGAAGCCATGCGCATCGCCTGGGAAGCGATCCTCAAGAACAAGGTGCGCTCGTTCCTGACCATGCTGGGCATCATCATCGGTGTGGCGGCGGTCATCATCATGATCGCCATCAGCGCCGGGACCGAGGCCACCATTTCGGAACAGATCACCAGCCTCGGCTCGAACCTGGTCTTCGTGCAGGGCTCGTTCACACGCGGCGGCCCGGGCCAGCCTCCCCAGGGCGGCCTGACCTTCGACGACGCCACCGCCATCCAGGAGGGCGTCAACGGCGTGGTCTCGGTGGTCGTGGAACAGTATTCCAGTGAAACGGTGAAGGCGGGCGGCATCACGCTCGAGGACGTGGAGATCCTCGGCACGACCACAGGATTCCCCTCGGTGCGCGATATGGAACTCGCGGACGGCCGTTACTTCAACGAGAACGAGAACGAGCGCAAGAGCAAGGTGGCGGTGCTCGGCTCCAGCGTAGCCGAGGAACTCTTCGGTGATGAAAACCCCGTCGGGCAGACCATCACTGTCGGCAACACCAAACTGGCCGTGATTGGTGTCTTTGAAGAAAAGGGCATGGTCGGCAACACCGATTTCGACTCGCGCATTTACCTGCCCATCAGCGTCGTCTTCCAGAAGTTCACGCCCTCCATGTTCGCCCGCATCATGGGTGACAGCGTCCGCATGATCTACGTGGAAGTGGACCCGGAAGCCAACACCGACGATGTCATCACGCAGATCTCCCTCCTGCTGGTCAAGCGCCACGATGTGACGCTCGACACGGCCGACTTCACCATCACCACCCAGCAGGACATCATCACCACGCAGGAATCCACCACGGCCGCCTTCCGCAATCTGCTGGCATGGGTGGCGGGCGTCTCGCTCATCGTGGGCGGCATCGGCATCATGAACATTATGCTGGTCAGCGTCACCGAACGCACACGCGAGATCGGCATCCGCCAGTCGGTGGGCGCGACGCCCAACGACATCCGCCTGCAATTCCTCACCGAAGCCCTGCTCCTCAGCATCGTCGGCGGCCTGATCGGCGTCTTCGTCGGCGTGGGCGGCGCGTACATTTTCAGCGCGTCCAGCGACATGCGCACCGTCATCCAGGTCAGTTCCATCTTCCTGGCCTTCGGCTCGGCCGCCATCGTCGGCGTCTTCTTCGGATATTACCCGGCGAACCAGGCCGCTCAACTCGATCCCATCGAAGCACTGCGTTATGAATAACGGCAAAAGTCGTTACTACAAGTTACGCCATGTAGCGACGACTTCAGCCGTCCCCAATCTCAAGGAGACCCCATGAAAAAACTGACCTTCCTCCTCATCACCCTCCTCGCGTTGACGCTGACCGCCTGCAACGCCGCATCCGACTCGACCGAGGTTGCCGCGTCCTCCCAGACCGATCCCTCCGCTCAAACCTTGAGCGGGCCCACCCTGCTC
>DAOTXP010000245.1:0-5183 GCA_034435275.1 Anaerolineales bacterium
GCGCGGGCCAGGTCACGATTGGCGCCGAGGCGATCTTCGACGCCTTCGTGACATTCAAGGACGAACCGTACGCCAACGTCGACATCAGCGAGGTCAAATACCTGCTGTTCAACAGCAAGGGGGAACTGGTCAGCAGCGGCGCGGCGACCGCGGTCGAGGACGGCCATTTCCAGGTTGTCCTGTCGGCCGATCTGACGTCGCAACTGGAAACGGGCTCGAACAAACTCGAGGTTGTAGTGGTGCCCTCCGTGGTCAGCATCCCGTCCTTCGGTTCCTTCGAGTTCGTCACTTCGCAGTAGCACGAGTCGAGTGTCAATGGACAGAGGCGGGCCGCCCTGCCTCTGTCCAACCCTACCTATGGAATGAGCCATGAGCGCCGAACCCCAGCTCCTTTCGCCCGAAGCCGCGCCGGTCGAAAAAACGAAGCCTGCACCGGGCGCGTTCTCGCGCCTGGCCAAATACACGGTTGTCCGTCTGCTCTCGCTGTTTGTGACCGTGGTCATTGGAATGTACCTGACCATTCTGATCGCCAACATGGGCGGCTACGTGGACGACATCCGCCGCGCCGAGATTCGCGAAAACGTTACATTGATTGTCAACACCGGCCCCGCATTCAAAAGCCTTTCCGCCGAAGCGCGCCTGGCGCGCATGGACGAGATGATCCGCCTGGAGGAGAAACGCCTGGGGCTGGATAAGCCCTTCATCGCGCGCAGTCTCGATTTTCTGCAAAAAGCGCTGACCCTGAACCTCGGCCGCGCCCAGAAGATGTCCAGCGACAGCGGCTCGCGCACGGTGCGGCTCATCATCCTCGAACGCCTCGCACCGACCCTGTTGTTGTTCGGCGCTTCGAACATCTTTTTATTTTTCCTGAGCATCTTCATGGCGCTCTCGCTCTCGCGCCGCTACGGCAGTTTTTTGGACAAATTGATCGTGGCCCTCGCGCCGACCTCCTCCGCGCCGGGCTGGTTCTACGGACTGTTTCTCATTGTCATTTTCGCGGGCGCGTTGCGGCTCCTGCCTTTCGGCGGGATGGTCTCCGCGCCGCCGCCCGAGTCGTCCGTCGAATACTTTCTCAGCCTGATGGAGCATCTCATCCTGCCGACGATTGCCATCACGCTCAGCACGCTTTTCCTTAGCGCGTATTCGTGGCGCACATTCTTCCTCATTTACTCCAGTGAGGATTACGTGGAGATGGCAAAAGCCAAGGGACTCTCCGCCCGCGACGTGGAACGCCGCTACATCCTGCGCCCGACCCTGCCGACCATCATCACCAACTTCGCCCTGACCCTCATCGGCCTGTGGACCGGTGCGCCGATCCTCGAAACGGTCTTCAACTGGCCCGGGCTGGGACGCACGCTCTATCAGGCCGTCGGCCTGTTCGACATCCCGGTCATCGTCGGTTCGGCGGTCATCTTTGCATATCTGCTTGCCATTACGGTCTTCCTGCTCGATTTTATCTATGCCCTGATCGACCCGCGCGTCAAGATCGGCGGCTCGGAGGCAAGAGCATGAAGGCCGTTCAAAAATCCGTCCGCGATCTGTTGCGGTATCCGTCCGCCGTGGCCGGGCTGGTCATCGTTTTGGGTTTGCTGGCCGTTTCGGCCTATGCCATGACGGCCATTCCATATACCGAGGCCATTCGGTTGTGGCGCGGCGGGGAGGGTGTGTGGCATACCAACCCGATCAACGCCCAGCCTGCCTGGACTAACTTCTTCCGCCGCGAGAAACTGCCCGAGAGCCTGGTTCTCAGCGTTGCGGACGGCACGGCCACGCGCACCGTCACCGAGAAGGCTGACGGTCTCAGGCAGGTCGACATCACCTACACATTCGATTATCCATACACCGACTTTCCGCAGGAATTGGCATTGTTTTTCACGGCGACTTATGCCGAGAAACAGCCTTACGTCTCGGTGACGTGGCTGACTCCCGACGGCCGCGAATTGCGCGTGATGGACTCCTCGGTCGGCGCGACGGACACCTACTGGTTCTCGCAGGATCCGAAACTGGAACGACGCCTCGGCGGGGAACGTCCGGCCGAGGGCCTGTTCCTCGCTCCCGATGACGGCGGACAGGCCGCGGTCCCGGGGCGATACGAACTGCACGTCTCGGCCCTGACCTTCGAGGCGGATTCCGACCTGGACGCGGAGTTCGTCCTCTATGGCCGCGTCCACGGACCGGCCGGGACGGATCACATGCGCCGCGACCTGATGGTTGCGTTGTTGTGGGGCACGCCGGTCGCGCTGGCGTTCGGCCTGCTGGCCGCGCTGGGCACGACGGTCTTCACGATGATCATCGCCGCGGTGGGGACGTGGTTCGGCGGCTGGGTGGACGAACTCATTCAACGGGTGACCGAGATCAACCTGGTCCTGCCGTTCCTGCCGATTCTGATCATGGTGGGCACGTTTTACTCGCGCAGTATCTGGACCATCCTGACCATAACCATCCTGCTGAGTATTTTCAGCGGAGCGATCAAGGGCTACCGCGCCATATTTTTGCAGGTCAAGGAAGCGCCTTATATCGAGGCGGCGCGCGCCTATGGCGCGGGGCGCTGGCGGATCATTTTCCGTTATCTGATTCCGCGCATCGTGCCTGTGCTCGTGCCTCAATTGGTGACCATCATCCCGACATTCGTGTTTTTGGAGGCCTCGCTGGCCGTGCTGGGACTGGGTGATCCCGTCCTGCCGACCTGGGGCAAGGTCATTGACGATGCGCGCGCCAACGGTGCGCCCTTTCAAGGGCAGTTCTATTGGGTGCTGGAACCTTCGTTCCTGTTGATGTTGACCGGGCTGGCTTTCGCCATGCTGGGCTTCGCGCTCGACCGCGTCTTCAATCCCCGCTTAAGGGATGTGTGAACATGCAACCGACGACCGGACTTCTCGAAGTCGAAAACCTGGTATTGCACTTCCGCACCACGCGCGGCGTGATGCAGGCTGTGGACGGCGTGGATTTCAGCCTGAAGCACGGCGAAGCGGTGGTGGTGCTGGGTGAATCTGGATGCGGCAAGAGTTCGCTGGCCAGGGCCATCCTGCGGCTCCTGCCGCGCAATGTCCATGCTTATACTGGAAAGGTTTTTCTGGAGGGGCGGGAGCTGATGAGTTTGACGGACGAGGACTTCCGCCAGAATATTCGTTGGGCGCGCATTTCACTCGTCCCGCAGGCCGCCATGAACGCGCTCAACCCCGTTCTGAAGGTGGGCGACCAGGTGGCCGAACCGATGATGATTCACGGCGGCGTGAAAAAAGAGAACGCGCTCGAAAACGCGCGCAGGATGTTCCGTCACGTGGGCGTGCCGGAGGATTTCCTCTGCCGTTACGCCTTCGAACTCAGCGGCGGGATGCGTCAACGCGTGGCGATTGCCATGGCGCTGGTCACCGCGCCCGACCTGATCATCCTCGACGAACCGACCTCCGCGCTGGACGTGTTAACCCAGGCCAACATCATGAATGTGCTCAAGCGCATCAAGCACGAACTGGGCGTCAGTTACATCCTCATCACGCACGACATCGCCACCTCCAGCGAACTGGCCGACCGCGTGGCGGTCATGTACGCCGGGCAGATCATGGAAGTCAGCGACGCGGCGCGCTTCTTCGACGCGCCGCTGCATCCCTATTCGCGGAAATTGATGGCCTCCGTCCCGCGCCTGCGCGGCGACCAGGAGCCCGATTTCATCACTGGTTCGCCTCCGAGCCTGCTGGACCTGCCGCAAGGCTGTCGCTTCGCACCGCGCTGCCCGTTACGATTCGCGAAATGCGACGAAGAACCGCCTGTCATTGAGAAAGATGGCCGCCTGGTCAAATGCTGGCAGTATGCGTGAGGAGAAGAGAATGGTTCAAATGAGATTCCAGATGAAAGAAGCGCAGACGATTCAAACCGTTCCCCTGCTCTCGATCCGCGACCTGCGCGTCTGGTTCGAGTTGCGCCGTTTCGGCTTCGGTCACGCGGGCTATGTGAAGGCCGTGGACGGCGTCAGCTTTGACCTGCGCCAGGGCGAGGCCATCGCGGTCGTCGGGGAGAGCGGATGCGGAAAGTCCAGCCTGATGAAGACCATTCTGGGACTCAACAGGCCCACCGGCGGCAGTATCGTTTTCGAGGGCGGGGATTTGAGTACATTCGACTCGAAGGAATTGCGCTGGTATCGTTCGCAGGTCGGGTACGTACAACAGGACCCGTTCGGCGCGCTGGCCCCGTTCATGGCCATCCAGCAGATTCTGGAAGAGCCGCTGGTCATTAACGGCGTGAAAGACCGCGCTGCGCGCGAGGCGCGCATCCGCCGCGTGCTGGAGGAAGTGAAACTAAAACCGGTGGAGGACTACCTGACCAAATTCCCGCACATGCTCAGCGGCGGACAGCAACAGCGCATCGTCATCGCCCGCGCCATGATCCTGAACCCGAAGCTGATCGTGGCTGACGAGCCCGTGTCCATGCTGGATGCGTCGGTACGCGTGGAGATTCTGAAATTACTGCGCGGCCTGCAGGCCTCGCACAATCTGGCCGTCATCTACATCACGCACGACCTTTCTACAGTGCGCTATTTCTCCGAACGCATTTTCGTTATGTACGCGGGCAATGTGGTCGAACGTGCGCGTGTGGACGATCTCCTGCGTGAGGCGCGCCACCCATATACCCACGCCTTGCTGACGGCCACGTCCGATCCCGACGCGAAGAACGCCTCGGTCTTCCGTGAAGTGCCGCCGGGCGAGCCGCCCAGCCTGGCCAAGCCGCCCAGCGGATGCCGCTTTCATCCGCGCTGTGCTCATGTCGTCCGGGGACAATGCGATGTGGAATTCCCCCCAGATTTTGAGATCGCATCCGATCATCTCGCGGCGTGCTGGCTTTACAAATGAAGCCTGAAAGAATCCTCCTGCCTGGATTCCTCCTCGTGCTCAGCGGGTTCGTCATTCCGCTGTTGATGGTGATGCAGATCATCCCGTCCGGTTTTCTGCTGGGTCTCCTGAGTTTCGCCGCTTCGGTCAGCGGGTTGTTTTTAGGGCTGATCGGTGCGGCGTCATGGATTCAGGCACGAAAGCGTTGAAACAAAAAGGCCGTCCAACGACCTTTTTGTTTCGCGGGTTTCAGGAAGGTAACGGGGGGAGTTGCCCGGTTTGCAGGTTTGGGTTGAGGCGGCGGGCCAGGTCGCGTAACTGGGCGTAACTGATGGGTTTGACGAGCACAAAATCGGCCTG
>DAOTXP010000246.1:0-5015 GCA_034435275.1 Anaerolineales bacterium
GACAAAATCCGTACAATATGCCCATTCAGAAAAGGAGAACCTATGCAGGCACACTGGGAGCATCACTTGATCAAACTTGCTGGCAGCGAACCTCACCCTTCTGGTCGTCCGCTCTTTTCATATTGGGCTGGCGATGCTGAACTTCAGTCTGCGTATAGGCACGCGGCGGCTGTCACCCGCGCCCATAGTAAATCTTTTTATTTGGCGTCCGCGCTTTTGCCCGAGGAGAAACGTTCCGCCGTCCGAGCGCTGTATGCCTTCTGCCGCACCGTGGATGACATCGTGGATGAGTCTTCCGACCACGACCGCGAGATCCAACTCGACTATTGGCGCACCGTGACGAAAACCGCTTCGGCCTCGACGGGAGACCTGGCTGCCCTAGCCTGGGCCGACACCCTCGCCCGCTATCATATTCCCCGCCACTACGCCCTGCAACTGATTGACGGCGTCTCCCGCGACCTGATTCAATCCCGCTACCAGACCTTCGATGACCTCGCCACCTACTGCTACGGCGTCGCCTCCACAGTGGGACTGATGAGCATGTACATCGTCGGCTTCAAGAGCAATGACGCCATTCCCTATGCCATCAAACTCGGCGTCGCGCTTCAGATGACCAATATTCTTCGGGATGTGGGGGAGGATTATCGCAATGGACGCGTCTATCTGCCGCGCGAAGAACTGCTCACCCACGGCATCTCCGAGACAGATATTGAATTGGGCAAGGTCACGCCGCGCTGGCGGCAGTTCATGAAATTCCAGATCCAGCGCGCGCGCCAACTCTATGAAGAATCCTGGCAAGGCGTGAAGATGCTCGACCGCGAAGGCCAGCTCGCCATCGGCGCCGCGTCGGTGTTCTATCAGGGAATTCTGGATGACATCGAAAAGAACGACTACAATGTGTTTGCCAGGCGCGCAAGTTTGAGCGCGTTTGAAAAAGCCAGCCGCATCCCCGCGTTGTGGTTGAAGATATCATCCCTGTAGTCTATCCATTTTTCCTATCCTTCGTCACAAGCGTGCTCATGCGCGTTTGTGTGGTTTAATCGAACGAGAAAGTGCAGGTTATAATACGACCATCCATTGAGCTGTTCTGGAGGAACTCCCATGTATACCCTCGCCCCCGATGAGAAGGTTTCGCTCGTCATCGTTTATACACAGGATATGCTGGTGCGGGGAGAACTGGTCACGCAGAAGAATGTGCGCGTCAGCATCTGGCTGCGTACACAGGGTGTTCCCGACCACATCCATTTGCTCAACGCGCAGGTCCTGCACTTCGCTGTTGCACCCGCCAGATCCTTTGCGTATTCTGAGTTCTATCTGCCTGCAGGACAGATCGTAGCCATGCACCTTGCCCCGCCGCAGGCTGACCCGCTGGATTATGATCCTGCTGAGGTAAACCGCAGGATGGTTCCCCTCAATGCACTGATCGGTTCCTTCCTGTTCAAAGGTCAGATGCGCGTCGCCACGCAAACGGGGGGATTAGGTACCTCGCTCGATATTGCCCACGCACCCTGGCTGTCCATCTATGAAGTGGAAATCACAAACCCGTCCCTGCCTCAAATGCCCGCCATGCATGCACCGATGGTTTTGGTGCGGCCCAGCCTGATTAGCATAGGAATCGACAATGCCTGAGATCGTCTACTCTGCTGTTCAAGATTATCTGGCATCTCTTGTCCCTGTCCGCGCGCCAGAGATGCAGGAGATGGAAAAATATGCCGAGGCGCATCAGTTTCCAATCATTGGGCCTGCGTGTGGATATTATTGTTACCAACTTGCGCGTCTGATCGGCGCGAAATCCGTGTTTGAACTGGGCTCTGGATTCGGCTATTCCACGGCGTGGTTTGCGAAAGCAGTGAAAGAGAATGGGGGAGGCGTGGTGCATCACACCGTCTGGGATGGGAAACTTTCCAAAATGGCGGGGGAACATTTATCCCGATTGGGATACGGGGAATTGGTTCAATATCACGTCGCGGAGGCGGTTGCGACACTGCGTCAGGTTGATGGTCCGTTCGACATCATCTTCAACGACATTGACAAAGAGGCGTATCCCGATTCGCTCCCTGTCATCAAAGAAAAATTACGCCGCGGCGGGATTTTGATCATTGACAACATGCTCTGGCATGGACAGGTTCTGGACGCGGCCGACCATGCGGCAAGCACCGAGGCCATCCGCCGCTTCACGCGGGACATCACGACCGATCCCGATTGGATCGTTTCCCTCGCCCCCGTGCGGGATGGGATGATCGTGGCGTATAAACGATAGAGTCTCGTATGGCCCGCAACTTCGACCGCGTCCCGTCGCGCCGCAACCCAAATATCCTCAATAAGTGGACATGGTTTCCAAAAGACGTTCTTCCCCTGTGGGTGGCGGATATGGATTTTCCTGCCGCCCCTTCGATACGCGCCGCGCTTCGCAAACAGGTCGAACATGGCGTACTTGGATATGAATTGCCCTCCCGGGCATTCTATGAAATTATCGCCGGGCGGTTCAAGTACCTTTATGGCTGGGAAGTTGCCCCCGAAGCCATTGTCTATACGGCGGGAGTCAACAACGGATATAACATCGCGGCGCGGATTTTATGTGATTCACGCAAAGGTTATCTGATTCAAACGCCTGTTTACAACGAGTTTCTTGAGACCGAAATAAAAACTGGAATGCCCCAGCGCCTTGCCCCGCTGGCGAAAAAAGTGGAGGGAAACAGGATCAGTTACGAGGTCGATTTTGATGCGCTTACAAAGGAAGTGAAAAAGGCTGGCATGTTCCTGTTGTGCCATCCGCATAATCCCGTCGGGCATATTTACTCCCGCGAGGAATTAAAGCGCATGGCCGAGATTTGCATTGAAAACCAGGTGACGATTGTCTCGGATGAAATTCATAGCGAGTTGCTGCTCGGAGGTGCAAAATTCACGCCGACGGCAAGCCTATCCCGCGAAATCGGGAAACATACGATCACATTGGTCTCCGCCTCCAAGGCATTCAACGTCCCGGGGCTTTCCTGCGCATTCGCGATCATCCCCGATGAGAAACTCAGGAAGCGGTTTGTTGATACGGCATACGGGATGTCTTTTGAAATCTCCACGCCCGGACTGACTGCCGCGCGCGTGGCCTACTCTGGCCGAGCCGATACGTGGTTGAAAGGTTTGCGCCGTTATCTTACAGACAATCGTGATTTTGTCGTGAGTTATGTGGAGAAGAACCTGCCAGGTATCCGCGTGACCAAGCCCGACGCCACGTATCTGATCTGGCTCGATTGTTCGGATTTTGGACTTAAGCCAACGCCCTATGAGTTTTTCTTGAAGAAGGCTAAGGTCGCATTGAGTGATGGCGGGAAATTCGGAAAGGGAAACGAACAATTCGTGCGACTCAACTTCGGCACGACGCGCAGAACGCTTCTCCAGGCGCTGGAACGAATGAAGAAAGCCTTGCAATAAAAAAGACGGATGGGGATCACCCATCCGTCAAACTTTCTATGTGCGGGAAGGAGAGGGGAAAAGCCGCCTTCCTTTCGTTCGGGGAACGTCTGGTTCTAAAGCGGGGCTTTGACCAGGTCAGGGCGTCCCCGTCCTTCCGTGGGTGTGAATTTCAGGTGGTGTCTCTATGGGTACCTCCTTTCACTCACCGTCATCTTACTACCGCATTCTTGGTATTGCATTAAAAACACTATACGATTCCATTAAAAAATTCTGTCGGTTTTGTAAACCATTTACTTCGGTTCGATGTTGACATCTGCGGGGTTGTTGCGTTTGAAGAGCCTGGCAATCAACATGCCCGCGGGCGCGGCCAGCAGAAACGCAAGGATCGCTCCAATCGCAAGCCCGGTGGCCGCAATGATCCCGATCCACAAAAATGCAAATGCAATCGGATCCTCTTTCACGACTTCGCCGCTGGCATCTATGCAATGCAACTCGTATGCGGTGGAAGGCTGGCGATTTCCATACTCGTCTGTTGTGGTGGTCGCGTAGGAATAACTGACCGGCTTCGTTCCCTGCGGACAGAGGAATTGCCCCGTGAAATCAATTGCGAAATTGCTGGCTGAGGTGAATCCGCCGATCATCATTGCCGCGGGGAGCAGGCATGAACTGATTACTGCGAAAACGATCACCCATACGATGCAACCCGAAACGGCCCCGGTCGTTGTTGATTTCATAACGTCTCCTTCACGGCAATACAATTGCGTCCAAAGATACCACAACCTGCCCGCCTCGATTGTAGCACGAGCGATTGTGCGATATAATACAATTTGTCAGACAACTTTGCTTCGGGAGAAACCCATGACTACGATTGACCTGACGATTGACAAGTCACGGCGCAAGAATGCCATCCAGCGCGCCAGAGAACGCAACATCATCATCCCCACCTACGCCCAGATGAAAGACCCTTCGAAGATTCCCGCCAAGATCAAGGATGAATTGAAGAAGATCGGACTCTGGGACGTTCATCCCCGCAACCTGTTCCGCATCACCTGGAAGAACGAACCGGTCGCTTCAGGCGGGACCTTCGGCGGGGTCAACTACCTCGAACTTCCCTCCTCGCTGACGGGAGTCCCGGCGCGCATCGTCGTGCTGGTGGGCAAATGGTTCCCAACCGGCGCGCACAAAGTCGGGGCGGCGTTCAGTTGTCTCGTGCCGCGGCTGGTCACGGGTCAGTTCGACCCGACGACGCAGAAAGCCGTCTGGCCCTCGACGGGCAATTACTGCCGCGGCGGCGCGTACGATTCCGCTTTGCTCGCGTGCGAGTCTATTGCCATCCTGCCCGAGGGGATGTCGAAAGAACGCTTCGAGTGGCTCTCCAGGATCGCGGGCGAGACGATTAAGACGCCCGGTTCGGAATCGAACGTGAAAGAGATCTTCGATAAGTGCTGGGAATTGAGAAAGTCGGGCCAGGACCTGATGATCTTCAACCAGTTCGACGAGTTCGGCAATTACCTGTGGCACTACGAAGTGACGGGTCATGCCATGGAAGAAGTGCTCAAGAAAGTGATGGGGAAGAATGACCGCTATCGCGGCATGGCCTCCGC
>DAOTXP010000247.1:0-6225 GCA_034435275.1 Anaerolineales bacterium
CAGACCCAGTCCATGACATCGTGCAGGGGAAAGCGTTCGGCGCGGCTGAGCGCGACCGGCGTGAAGCGCAATTCCATGTAACGGACGCTGTCCCGCGCCGCGTCCTCCACCGCTTCGCGCGTGATGCGGTGAATCACATCGGGCGAACGGTAGAACATGCGCAGGGTCTGGAACTTGGCGAGAAAATTCTGGAAGGTGAGCGGGTCCTCCTCCTGCACCTGTACCAATCCGCTCAGGCGCAACAGGCTGGCCGGGACGGTGATGCCGTGCTGGCGGGCGATATCCAGCATGGTATCCAGACGCAAAGACCCCTCCAGGTGGCGGTGTAACTCCACTTTTGGGAGGGGCTGGAACACATCAGTGGTTGAGGATAAGGATTTCACGTCTACTGTTAAAAGTTAGTGCCGTTTGCGTTTCTTTTTCTGACCGCCCGTCGGTTGCGGCTGCTGCGGTGCCTGTGGCGCGGACGCCTCGGCCGTTTCCATGAGAGTCAAGGCAACGGGGCGAGGCCGGTAGGCAAAGGCGCGTCCCACCACCAGGGCGCGGATGTCTTCCACCAGCGCCGCGAACATCTCGGAGGCGCGGCTTTTGTATTGTACCAGCGGATCGCGCTGTGCATAGGCTTCCAGACCTATCGAAACTCTTAAGGCTTCGACGCGCGTTAGATAATCCACCCATTGTTCGGTGATGGCCTGCAAAAGCAATTGACGATGGACCTGATTTAAGATATTCCGACCCAGTTCGCGGACCTGCATTTCGTCCCGGACCCCGGCCTGTTCCCCGCGGCGAGCCGCCTCTGCCTGTCCCCAGACCAGCGCGAGGGCCTGCTCGGCTTCCTCCAGATGTTCGAGCACATCTTCGATGATTTCGTCTGCCGAGCGATCTGCCAGCAGCTGCGCGGCCAGGAATACGTAATTGAACCGCGAGTAGACCTGCCTGGTCTGGCGGTGCGTCTTCGCATCGAATCCCGTGCGGACGCCTTGCGACAGCGACATGAGCAGGCGGATTTTTCCCGAGTCGTCCGTGACGGGTTCGCGCTGGGACAGCGCCTCGATATCGCGTGCGATCTGTCCGTTTTCGCCGGTCAGGCGTTCGCGTCGATTCTCCAGCAGGGATTCGCTGGCGCGCAAGACGGAATCCACCAAGTCGCCCCATTCCATTTTTCCGAAATGGTTTTTATCCAGTCCGAGCGATTCGCCGAGGCGGCTTTCCACCGCGCCGGCCAGCCGCGATGCGTGCAAGACGTTCAACTGCGCCGCAACGGCGTCGCGCAATTCTTCTTCGACTTCTTCGGGATCATTAGCCAGTTTGCGCATCTGTTCGTTGGTCAGGCGCATGGGTACGCGGGCAGCACTCGCGAAGTCCTCGGCCAGTTCCTGCGGCTTGCGCGGCTCCTCGGAATCGCGCAGGGCTTCGAAGAAGGTGTCCAGCGCGTCCTCGCGCTCGCGCATCTGCGCCTCGAGGGCCTCGGTGGCGCGGTCGGTGTAATTCTGGATGGCGCGCAGGATATGAGCGTGCTCGGCCTCGAGGGCGCGTTCGACCAGTTTAACAGCGGCCAGTTTCGGGTCCGATTCTGAATCGAATTCGTCGAGCAGGAGGCGCAGAGTATAAGAGGGGAATATCTGTTCGTCCACCGGGAAAGGCGGCTGGACCTGGTCGAGCCAGGCCAGCAGTTTCCACGGCCCCTCCTCATCCTCCAGCGCGGGCGGGACGCGCTTCCGCACCTCGGCCTCGACCATTTCGCGTACATCGTCGTGAAGATCTTCTTTGACGAAGATGCGGTCGCGCTGGGAATAGATTTGTTCGCGCTGTTTGTTGAGCACATCGTCGTATTCGAGCAAGTGCTTGCGGACATCGAAGTTGGCGCCCTCGACGCGGTGCTGCGACTGCTCGATCATCCCGCCGACGAGACGGCTTTCGAGCGGCAGGGCGTCGTCCACGCGCATGCGTTCCATCAGCGCGCCCACCTGCTGGCCGCCGAACAGGCGCATCAGATCATCTTCCATCGAGAGATAAAAGCGCGACGAGCCGGGATCGCCCTGACGTGCGGCGCGGCCGCGCAGCTGGTTGTCGATGCGGCGCGCCTCGTGGCGTTCCGAGCCGATGACGTGCAGGCCGCCGAGGGCGCGCACGCGTTCCATATCCTCGAAATATTTCAGGAAGTATTTGACCTCGGCCTCGTAAATGCCATAGGCGGACGGGTCGAGAGCCTGCACCGCGGCGCGGCGCTCCTCCATCGTCATGTCGAACGGATCGGCATAACCGGACTTTCGCAGGACGCGGTTGACATCGGCCACGATTTCCTCGGCCAGGTCGCCGCCCAATTTGATGTCCACGCCGCGGCCGGCCATGTTGGTGGCGATGGTGACCGCGCCGAAGGCGCCCGCCCCGGCAATGATCTGACTCTCCTCCGTATGCTTGCGCGCGTTCAAGACCTGGTGCTGGACTCCGCTTTGCAGGACGGTCTTCAAACGCGGCACGTCAGCCTCGGTCAGGTTCAGGATTTCGAGCAGGCGCGGCAGGTTTGCCGCGTCTTCCAGATTGATGGACTGTAATCCCAGCGGTTTGGCGAACTGGCGCAGGGCAGAAGGATCGAGTTGTTCGAGGGGGGCATAAAGCGGCTCGAGTTCGGGGATGAGACGGCCATCCTCCATGCGATTGTTTTGTTCGAGCCAGAGGTGACGCAGAAGCAGGGTCTGGAGCAGGCGGCGGACCGGTTCGGCGCGCAGGCGATTGGATAATCGTTCGGACGACTCGACCGAAGTCGTACCGACCAGCAGCGGCCTTCCCAATACGTGATAACGGATGATCTCCTGCACGATGGCGCGCGTCTTGGATTCGAGGGTGCGATAGATGAAGTCGGGATAGTCGGTGCGGCGCCAGTAGAGAGGCGCTCCCCCCCCTCCCGTCCCCTCCACAGTGGGGGAAGCGCGACGCGTAAAGTAAGCAATGGGATAGCCGTTCTCGTCCTTCGTTTTGATTTCGACCAGCGGCGAATCGGGACGCGAGGCCTGATATTCGAGATTCGTGATAATGGGAGTGACTTCGAGGTTGTAGATCTTGCTGAACTCTTCCGCCTCGGTCAGCGCGGTGCCGGTCATGCCCGCCAGTTTGGTGTACATACGGAAGTAGTTTTGCAGGGTGATGGTGGCGTACGTGACGTTCTCCGGCTCGACGCGCACGCCCTCCTTGGCCTCCACCGCCTGGTGCAGGCCGTCGCTCCAGCGGCGGCCGGGCATCAGGCGGCCGGTGAACTCGTCCACGATGATGACCTTACCGCCCTGCACGAGATAATCCTTGTTTCGTTTAAAGAGGTGTTGGGCGCGCAGGGCCTGTTCGAGATAGCCGTACAGACGCGCCTGCTCCGGGCTGACATCCTCCGGGCGGTCGGGGTCGCGCAACGGCTGGCCGAGGATCTGCTCC
Organism: Anaerolineales bacterium; assembly: GCA_034435275.1. Lineage (GTDB taxonomy): Bacteria > Chloroflexota > Anaerolineae > Anaerolineales > Villigracilaceae > JBFMCC01. Next base: position 3,424 of record DAOTXP010000247.1, read on the forward strand.
ACGTGCGCCTCGCCCACCTCGGTCAGCGAAATGGCGCGGTCCTTTTCGTTGACCTCGTAATCCTCCGGGCGCAACTGTTTGACCACCTGCGCCATCTTTCCATACATTTCGAGGTCGCCCGAGGCGGGACCGGAGATGATGAGAGGCGTACGCGCCTCATCGATCAGAACATTGTCCACTTCGTCCACGATGGCGAAGTAATGGCCGCCCCCTCGACCCTGCTCGGGGCGAGTCTGGACGCGGTCCTCGAGGCGCATGGTCATGTTGTCGCGCAGGTAATCGAAGCCGTACTCGGAATTGGTGCCGTAGGTGATGTCGGCGCGGTAGGCTTCGACGCGGTCCACCATGCGCAGGTGATGCTGATCCTCGTGCGGGGACTCGCGCTCGAAATCCACGAGGAAGGCCTTTTTGCCGTTCTCGGTGACGGCGGCCATTTGCAGTACGCCGACCGAGAGACCCAGAAAGTTGTAGATGGCGCCCATCCAGCGCGCATCGCGTCGGGCGAGGTAATCGTTGACCGTGACCAAATGCACGCCGTGACCGGCCAATGCGTTCAAATAAATGGGCAGGGTGGCGACCAGCGTCTTGCCTTCACCCGTTTTCATCTCGGCGATCTGGCCGCGGTGCAGGATGATGCCGCCGATCAACTGTACATCATAGTGGCGCTGACCGATGGTCCGCTTGGAGGCTTCGCGCACGGCCGCGAAGGCTTCGGGCAGGAGTTCAGAGAGAATCTCCTGTTCGGCGCGGAAGCGTTCTTTGGAGTCCTCAACCCCCTCACCCCTTGCCCCTCTCCCTAAGGGAGAGGGGGTGGGGTGAGGGAGTCGCGCACGGAACTCATCCGTTTTGGCGCGCAGGGCGTCATCGCTCAGTTTTTCGTATTCGGCCTCGAGCGCGTTGATCTGGTCAACGATGGGGAAGAGTTCCAGGATGGTCTTTTTAAGGGGATCGCCCCCGAATAGTTTGACGAAGTTTTTGAGCATGTCTGCCTTTCGGCGGGAGATTATAACAGACCGACCAACGGTTTATTGTCAGCGGGTGAGGTTTCTAACAGAATTCAAATTTCACCACAGGGATCACGGACTCCGTAAATAAAAATCTCCGTGCCCTCTGTGTGCTCTGGGGTGAACTCCATCGGTTATTACCCAATATAGCCACTCCCCACTTTCGGGTGATTGGATTGACACATCGAAAGCCTGTAAAATCAGCCAATCCAAAGGAGCGCCGCATGACCCAAATCTCCCGCCGCGACTTCCTCAAATTGACCGGCCTGACCGCCGCCGCGTCCGCCCTGGCCGCCTGCGCCCCGGACCAGCCTCCTTCCGTATTGCCGACCGCGCCGCAGGCTACGTACGCGCCGGCCGAACCCATCCTCCCTGTCCCTCCAGAAAACTTACCCGACCTCTCGATCATTGCCTTGAATCGCCTGGCCTTCGGCCCGCGGCCCGGTGACCTCGAGGCCTTTCGATCCCTCGGCGCGACCGACGAGGAACGTCTTGCCGCGTACATGGAACAGCAACTCTATCCCGAATCGATTGACGACAGCGAATGGGAAGCGCGGCTGGCCTCGCTCAACTTCGAGACCCTGCACAAATCGCTCGAAGACCTGTTCCGCGAACACATCGTCGAAAACCCCTATGATGATAACGACGACCGTCACTGGCAGTGGTTCGTCCTGCCCGCCGACGAGACCGCCGAGGTCACTTTCCTCAAAGCCATCTACAGCCGCAGGCAGCTGCAGGAGCTGCTGGCCGATTTCTGGCACAACCACTTTAACGTCTACGGCTGGCACGAGGACGCCACGCCGCTGTTCGCCTCCTACGACCGCGACGTGATCCGCGCCCATCTCTTCGGCAACTTCCGCCAGTTCCTCGAAGCGGTGGCCTCCCACCCATCCATGTTGTACTATCTCGACAATCGTTCCAACTCGGATGCAGGTCCCAACGAAAACTTCGCCCGCGAACTCTTCGAGTTGCACACGCTTGGGGCTGAGACTTACCTCGGCGTGCGGGATCAGGCCACGGTCGAGAAGGATGCGAACGGGGTCGCGGTCGGCTACGTGGATAACGATGTCTACGAGGCGGCGCGCTGCTTCACCGGCTGGCGCGTTGACGACGACACCGGCGAGTGGGAGGACGACGTCGGCATGTCGGGCCGCTTCCTGTTTTATAAGCCCTGGCACGACCGCTTCAATAAATTGATTCTGGGACAGTACCTGCCCGCCGACCAGGAGGACATGCAGGATGCCCGCGACGTGCTCGACCTGCTGGCCGCGCATCCCGGGACAGCGCGTCACATCGCCCGAAAACTGGTGCGCCGTTTCGTCAGCGACGACGCGCCGGAGAGTCTGGTGCAGGCCGCGGCGGACGCGTTCCTCGCGCACAAGGACTCGCCCGACCAGCTGCGCCAGGTCTATCGCGTGATTTTGCTCTCGCCCGAATTCCGCCAGACCTGGGGCGGGAAGATCAAGCGTCCCTTCGAGTTTACCGCGGCCATGTTCCGCGCGCTGAACGCGGACTTTGCGCGCGTGCCCGGCGGCATCCGCTGGACTTACACCATGATGGGGCAGGGACTGTTCGAGCATCACCCGCCGGACGGTTATCCCGATGAGGCGGCCGCCTGGGCCAACAGCATGGCCATGCTCTACGGCTGGAACCTGACCGTGGGCGTGGTGGACAACTGGTGGAACGAGGATGAGGAAGGCCGCCGCGCGGTGATCGACCTGCGCGGACAGACTCCGTTCGAATTGCGTACCGCCGCATCGTTGGCCGATTTCTGGATCGCGCGTCTGCTCGGCCGCGC
>DAOTXP010000248.1:0-9548 GCA_034435275.1 Anaerolineales bacterium
GGGTCCGAGTCGGCGTACCAGGCGCGGGCTTGTTCGATGGTTGGCATGGGGACAAATTTACCACAGAGCGCACGGAGAACACAGAGACGTTTTCTCTCTGTGAGCTCGGCGAACTCTGTGGTGATAAATTCTACGCGGTTCGATAGTAGCCTACGTCCACCGAGTAGACGCGGCCGCGCTTGACCACCTGCTTGACCAGATTCGTCCCGTAGCGATAGCCGAGATGGCGATAATCGGGCACGGACAGAATCAACAGGTCGGCCTGCTTGCCGATCTCAATCGAGCCGATTTCATGTGCGCGGCGGATCGCATGTGCGGCATTGATCGTGGACGCGGCGATGGCCTGCGCGGGAGTCAATCCCATGGCGCGGCAGGCGAGGGCAATGACGAACTGCATCGATTCGTTCCAGGTGGTGCCCGGGTTGCAGTCCGTGGCGAGGGCCAGGATGGCGTCCGCTTCGATGAATTTGCGCGCGGGGGTGTAGTCCTTTTCAGCGAGGCCAAAAGGCGTACAGGGCAACGAGACCGCGACCGTATCCGATCTGCCCAGCGCGGCGATGTCGGCATCGGAGGTCTTGACCAGATGATCGGCGGAGGCCGCGCCCAGTTCCACGGCGAGGCTCGCGCCGCCGAGGTTGTCGAACTCGTCCGCGTGTATCTTGAGCGGGAATCCGAGGCCGCGGGCGCGGGTCAGGATTTGGCGCGATTGCTCCAGGTCGAAGGCTTTGTTCTCGCAGAACACGTCCACAAAGGGCATGGGCAGTTTGGGTGCGTGAGTCTCCCACCATTCCTTGAGCATGGGAAGCATGGTCTCGCAGACCAGGTCGGTGTAGCCCTGCGGGTCGCCTTTGAACTCAGGCGCGATGGCGTGCGCGCCGAGGAAGGTGATGGCCAGGTCGAGCGGACCTTCGCTGTCGAGTGCGAGCAGTGCTTTCAGCAATCTCAATTCAGTGGCCGTCTGAAGGCCATAGCCTGTCTTGGCCTCGGCGGTCGTGGTCCCGTGCGCGAACATGCGCAACAGGCGCGGACGGGTCTGCGCGATCAGCGATTCGATGCTGGCCGTGCGCGTAGCGCGGACGGTGGAGATGATTCCTCCGCCCCCTGCCAGAATCTCCAGATAGGGCTTGCCCGCCATCTTCATCTCGAATTCGTCCGCACGGTCACCTGCCCAGATGAGGTGCGTGTGCGGGTCCACGAAGCCGGGCATGACAACGCAACGCGCCGCGTCGAGGGTCGGTTCGTCGGGATAGGAGGCTCTGAGTTCGGCCGTCGTGCCGACCGCGACGATTTTCTCTTCGCGGATGACGACCGCGCCGTCCTCGATGATGCCAAGCGTGCCGAGGGCGTGTCCGCGTTGCGGGCCGCCGGGCAGGGTCAGGAGTTGACTCGATGAATGAATGAGCATGACAGGTCTTCAAAACGCCGAATGGTCGCCATGCCTCGATTATACAAGACTTGGCGACCATTCGACCATCAGACGGCTGAGACCACTCAGACCATGGAGACTATTCAGACCATCAATCCGCCGGCGCGAAAAACTGAAAATACGCAAACGCCAGCGCCAGGAAGGCATAGATTCCGATCACCACGTAGCCGAACCAACCCATCACGCCTGTCAGCGTGGCGTTCAGTGCGACCACGACTCCCAGCACGCCCGCGATCATGTTGCCGTAGTTGATGGCCGCGCGCGCCTTCGGATCGGTCACATCGCGCGCCAGCAGGGTGGTCAGCCCGCCCACCACCAGTTCCACCGCGATCAACTGGCCCAGGACCGTCGCATCTTTAGTATTACCCATGCCGAACAGGCTGAGCATCACGGGCGTCATCAGAAACAGACCGAGCGCGAAGAGCAGGGAGACGACCGAGTTGAGCAGATAAAGGTTTCGCAGTTTCATGGGATTCTCCTTTTTGGAAAGATAGAATCATTGTATGCGCGCCTCACCCGCGCTTCTATGGGACAGGCGTACTATTCCAGCCCTTTTTGCGACCAGTACGTGACCAAACTCCCCTCCACCGGCGGCATCCGGTAAACGAAAATCAAATCCTCGCTGTCAAAGGCCGAGGGCTGCCAGTCGGGGAAATCCGCAGACACAGCTACGACGCGCGCCCCGGCACGCAACTGCTCCTCCAGCCGCGCTTGCAGACGCGGGGTCTGCGCGGAGGTGAGATAGACAAAGACGACATCCGCCTCGCGCAGGTCGACGCGATAAAAGTCCGCCCGCTTCACGCGGACCCGCGAACCGACTCCGTTTCCCCGCGCGTTCAGCCAACTGACGAGGCACTGGACCGGGCCGACCTCGATTCCCACCGCCCGCGCCCCAAACTCTCGCGCCGCAATGACCAGCACGCGCCCATTCCCCGAACCGAGGTCGAAAAGAGTCTCGCCCGGCTGGAGCCCGGCCAGCCTCAGGGCCTTGCGGACGCGCTCCGCCCGCGTCGAAACAGAGGGCACCCCATACAGCGCGGGGACGAACACGTACAGCACATCCAACGCGATCAATACAACCCCGAAAAAAATCAAGAGCAGGCGCAGGATTTCAGCCATCTGGAGTCCTCTGGCGGCAATCGTATAAATCGAACTCGTCCAACATCCCCGGGCTGATGCGCCACACACCTGGCGGAACGGTCTGGCAATGATCGTTCAGCCACGGAGCGAATGTAGATTCCCCATCGCTTGCTGTCAGCACGAAACGCAATTGTCCTCCGAGAATGTAGTCGGCAAATTCATCCAGGGTCAGAATCGGATCGCCGCCTGTGAATCCGCCTGTTGCCATCACGGGACGCCCGCTGGACAAAATAATGGGCGCGGCCATGCTGGCCACATCCGTTGCAAGAATGAACTCTTCGGAACCGTTTTGTCTTTCGAGGAATTCTGCCAACGGCGCATAGGCTTTCATCTCGCCGCGGTCGCCGCCCCAGTAGACCAGGTCTGCGCCCGCGTAGGGCAGGATTACGTCGCCGCCGCGCCACATCGGCGTGGTAGCCCAAGTCAGCGGCGCGAGCAGGAGGGCTGTCAATGTGAGAAGCATGAGGGCTTCACCGCGAAGAGAAGAAGCACGCGAAGGGAGGATGAGAAAAAAAGTTACTCCGCCAAGCAAAGCGACAGGCAGAACCAACCAGCGCGCTTCGGGATCATAGCCGAGGAAGAAGACCGCCAGCGTGGTCGTCACGGCAACGGACAACGGCAGGAGCCAGCCGCGGCGATGGCCGGCGCGGGCGTCGTCTGCCCAGAGAGTCAACCCGACCGCGCCCAATGCGGCGATGGGCGGCGCAAGCATGTCGAGATAATAGCGGTGGATGAGTCCGCCGAAACTGAAAAAGAACGCCGCGGTGAACAGCCAGACTCCCCATATCAAAAAGAATAACGGCTCGCGGCCGAGGGGTTGTTTCCACAAGAAACGCGGCGCGCAGGTGACGAGCGCCAGCAGGGCCAAAGGCAGCAGCCAACTGACCTGTCCCGCCATCTGTAGATTGAACAGCCGCAACAGGCCGGGCTCGCCTACTTCGTTGAATCCGCCGTCGGGCCAGGGTTTGTCGGAATCAAGCCGGGGCGAGGCAGCCGCGTTTTGCACGGGGGCAGGCTGAGGGTCCGATGGGGACGCGGAGGCCGAGTCCGCACCAAGGGGACGGATGCCGATCCATTCCGCGATCGGGCCGAGTCGGCGCACGCCGTTGTGCACCGCGATCAATTCGATGACGTGATTGGTGCCCGTCGAACCGATGTAGGGACGCGAAGCGGGCGGGGTCAATTCGACCGCGATCACCCACGCAAACGAGACGGCGAACAAAACCAGGCCCGCAAGCGCAAGTTGGCCGATACGTTTGAGGAGGGGCAAAGGTGGAGGCAGAAAAATAAAGAAAGCGGGCAAAAGGATGTACGCCTGCAACATTTTGATGTTGAAGCCGAGGCCCACCAGCGCGGCGCAGGCCAACAGCCAGCGAAGTTGACCCGTCTCGGCGGCTTTGAGCGCGGCGAGCGCGGCGAGGAGGAGCACAAAGGTCAATTGCCCATCGGGGGTATTGCTGCGATGCACCGCCACGCTGACGGGTGTGACTGCCAGAATCAGCGCGGCGACGAGTCCGGTGTTGATTCCGAAAACCCGTTTGACAATCCAATACAGCACGAGGGTCGAGAGCGCGCCTGCCAATGCCTGCGGCAGAACCAGCGCCCACCCATGAAAACCAAAGAGCGCCGTACTAAAGGCCTGCATCCAGAAACCCAGCGGAGGTTTGTCCACACTGACAAAGCCCGCGGGGTCGAACGACGCATAAAAGAAATTATGCCAGCCTATGGATATGCTCTTGACCGTCGCGGCATAATACAGGTTGCTGAAACCGTCCAGCCCGATGCGGAAGAGACGCAGGAAGAGCGCCAGCGCGAAAATGGAAAACAGGAGCAAATGATGGCGGGAGAGACGGTTCACAGGTTGCCGTTATTGGCTGTTGGGGATGGGCGGTTAGCGATTGGCCGGTGGGTGAACGGAGTGAAACCAGTGCGTGAGGAAATATGCCGCAACCCACGCCAGCAGGTTCAACCCGATGAAGAATCCAATGATGGCATAATTCCCAGAATTGAAAATGGGCGAGGGCGGCGGGTGCATGATGTTCTGTGCAGTGGCAAAGACCACACGCAAAACGATGAAGAATGCAAGATTGGCAAGCGATGTCAGCCGCTTCTGATTAATGAGCCACAGGCCGATTTGCAATAACACGCCCACCACCGCAAAGGTCAGCGCGAGGCGGAAGCGCGGCTCGGCGAGGAACAGCCCGTTCCAGTTGGTCTGCATGGCCCACAGCGAAAGCGGCAGGTACGTCACCCAGAAGAGGATTCCCGTGCGGCCGAGCGCGGCACTCCAGGCGTGGAATGAATCCCTGCGCGCAACCAGCCCAACCAGTCCCGCGAGAGCCGAGAGGGCGAAGGCCAGTTCGGCGGTCAGCACCCACGCGCCGTGCAGGTAGACGACGCGTACGTTGGCTCCCAGCGATTGCTCTTCCGGGCCGAGCAGGGTGAAGACCGAGAGGGCCGCGAGGATCATAAGGAACAAGAGCAACGGCGATTTGAGATTCGACATGCATCATCTCACTATAACGGTAAAGGTTTCGGTCTGCGCAGGCTCGGTCGGATCGTTCGAAGGCGGGTAATATCCAAGCGTGATGGTCGTATCCCCCGCGCCGACAGCCTTGAAGACCCACTCATCCACGCCGCCCGAGCCGACGGTCTGGGGTGCATCGGGCTTGTAATCCCTACTGACAAATTCGACCACGCTCTCATCCAGTTCGCCGACGATCTCCCAGTGATAGCCCGTGGTCGGGTTTGACTCGATCACCATCTTGAACTCACTGCCGACCCTGGCCTGAATCTCCATCAACGGGTCAGTGGGTTTGGATGCGCCGCAGGCCGCGAGCACGAAAGCAAACAACGCGAAGACAAAGAACTTTTTCATGGCAACCTCCATGCGAATTATAAGGCCTGTCATCACCTGCATGCTCACCCAACACTCATGATATTCACAAATTTTCTTCACCCGTTTTTCAGGTTCGGAATTAAGATTGTGAAAGAATCGATCAAGGAGCATGATCATGAAAAGTATCTGGAAATGGATCATCGGCATCCTCGTCATGCTGGCTGTCCTTGCCCTGCTGGCCGCGCCGTTTGCCCTACGCCTCGCGTATGGCGATGATCATGGAACGGGACTCGGTTTCGATGGCCCCGGCCCGATGACATATCATCGCGACCTCGGCAACTGGGACCGGCACAGCATGGGCGGGCGCGGTTCTCCTCCCTTCTTCGGCGGTTTCTTCCTCCTTGGCGGACCGGTAAAACTGGCCGTGTGCGGCGGATTACTCTACGGCGCGTACTGGCTGGGCAGACGAAATGCCCGCGTGACATTGGATCCCGCCTCTCGCACGGACCCGAAACCTGCCTCCGTTGAACCTGAACCTGCCCTCAAGCGCAGGGGAAGATCTGCAAAGAACGGATAGGAAAAATGACTGCCACCCTCGAAGTGGCAGTCATTTTTGCATTACCGCTTCAACGTTCGTATTTCACCTAATGGGGGGGGGCAAATCCCTGAGGAATTTCTCTCTCGTCATCGTTTCATAATCGGACCCGTTGCCGGAGAATGTCATTGGGAGGGCAAAACCCGAAGCAATCCCCCCCTGCGTCCCGAAGGTTGTGAACCTTCGGGACGGTTGTTCAACCTAATCGCTGTTTGAGTGTTTTCGGATCCAAATAGAGTTCCACATAGCCACAATTTGGGCAGGCGCGGGCCTGTTCAATGACAGTGACCTGCCTGAGCATGCCTTTTTGTTTTTGGGATACATAGCCGATTGTCCCGTCGCTCACGCTCAATCGGCCTTCATCCATCGGTTGATTGCATTTGGGGCAGGGAGTTGTTTCCACAATTTTCTCCTTGAAAGAAAAATGTCCCAAAGGTTGTTGTAATCGGGTCAGATTGCGGTTCAAGCCTTCGGGACGGCAGGAAAGAATTCGTTACGATTCTTCCAGCGAAAAGATGTCGTCCACCCCGTCCCAGTAATAGACGGCATAGGCAGCGCCGTCTTCCAGTTCGGCGAAGGCTTCGTCTGGCACGGTGAAGATTTTCTCTGCCAGGTGCAGTTCGGTGACGACGTAGGTGCTGGTGGAGTTGTTCGTGCGGCTGGTGCGCTGGACGCGGGCGACGCGGGCCGTCCCTTTGGCGGCAGCGACTTTGACGGGACGCATGGGCTTGACGCCCAAAAAGATGAGCGGCGCGCCCAGCAGGGCGGCAATCCCCGCCCCGAGGAGCATCCCCACCCCGGAGACGCTGTCTGTGGAGAGCGACTGTACGCCCCCCATCGCCAGCGCCCCGCCGACGACGCAGGTCAGCCCAAAGCCCAGGACAGCCAGAAACAGTTTTTGGGCGCGGCGTTTCTTCGTCACGCGCGCAGATTGACGCGGCGAGAGCGCGCCTTTGCGGTTGTAGGTCAGGTCTTCGGCGGTGAAGTCGAATAGTTGCATGAGACGAGGGGTCATGATTCTCCTTATCTTAAGAAAAACACAAACGGGACAGCCAGCCCGCACAGCATCAGGTTGACCATCGCCAGCACGAACCAGAGAATTTTTACCGAGGCGGGGGTGTTGATTTCCAGCACCGCTTCGGACGGATTCTGCGGATTGTAATAGGCCTTGACCTGCGAGCCAACCGGATATTTTGCAATCACGCCGGGCGCGCTCATCCCGCCGACTTCCATGCCGGGGCTGAAGCGATTGCTTACATAAGGTTGTCCGCTCACGTCGTAGGTATATACCACGCGCGGATAGTTGACCCAGCCGCGATTGTTCGAACTGCGCCGGGTCTCCAGCGACGATTCGACGACCGTACCAACCACTGAGGGCCAGTTTCGCGCCGCGCTGGCTTTGCGCTGGGTGGCAAAAATGCTGATGAGCAAGATGACATTGACCAGCAGGAATGAGAAGCCGATTGCGCCAACGACGAGCAGGGTGGTAAGCGTATCCATGCTTTTCCCTTCAAGAATTCAGTTGTTGAAATTCCCTGCCGACATTTTCGCGCTCGAAGGTCAGGGTCAGTTGTTTTTTGTCCTGTGAAAGCGCGGCGGAGAAGCCGAGGACATTTTCGATATCGCTGAGAATTTCCAAGACCGTCAGCGGGCGTTTCACCAGCAATTTGCCGTAGACGGGTGTGAAGAGCAGTTTGGATGCCATTTCCACCAGCGTCCCGCCGAACAGACCGACCACCAGCCCGGCAAAAGCGCCCAGAATCAAATCGGCGAACACGGCGGCGCGGCTCGTGGAGGAGACAAAATTCTCCGGCGTCAGCAGCCAGACGAGGACAAAGGCGGGAAGCCCGGTCAGCAAGCCGCCCAGCAAAAAGGGGACGAGGGTCACTCTGGCGATGCCGCGCTCAAGTTTTGCGCCTTCGACGCACATGGGAACGTTTAGTTTGAGCATGACCGCGCCAGAGCGTTTTTGCACGCCCATTGGAATTTGGAGCGGCAGAAATTCGGCGGGCGGTTGCCCGCAATGCACACAGCGCGGCGGGAACTTCACCGCAGGCGGTTTTTTGGGATCGGAGATGGGGAGGGTGAGGGTCAACATGATTTTGGACGCCGACGTGCTTTACCCTGAACGAAGCCACGGGTTTCGGCCCTCAGGACGGTTTAGATTACCGCTTCAGCGTCCTGTATTTTAACCGATGCGGAGTCAACTCCCTGACGAATTTTTCGGTCACCATCGTCTCGTCATCGGACCCGTTGACGAGGTGCGGGGCGGCTCCTTCATCACCTCTCCAGCGCGGACTCTTTGGGATCCTGTGGGTTGTAATAGACCGTGACCGCCGCGCCTTTGGGATAGCGCTTGAATAATTGCTTCGTATACCCGCCTCCGCCCGTGGTGGGACCGCTGGTATCTTCCACGCGCAGGCGGTTGCTGAAGTATTTGACTCCATCCACTTCATACTCGTACACTACCATGGGCCACTCGTCCAATTCGCTCCCCCCGCCGCGCACAGGAGAAACGAGATCACCTGCAAACTCTCCGACGGGACCGAACATCCCGAGAACTCCCGCGAGCAGGTCTGCGGGTTTGAATTTTTCCTCTTCCCTCCATTTCCTGACCAGGGCTTCGGCTTCCGCTTCGGTGATGCCCCGCCGAAAATAGACGCGCGGCACGACCCGCGTATCGAGTATATGGCCTGTTGTGGAATGCCAACTTTGCGCGGCTTTACGCAGGCTGCGGTTCTTGAGGTGGATGAGGTAAACGATTCCGCCGCCGAAGACGGCGATGAGACACAATGCCACCGATCCGCCGCAGACCCAGATGATGGTTTCGACCGATTCCATGGCGCGCTCCTTTACCGATAATTTAATGGTTACAACACGCGGCGTATAAAAAAGTGGCAGTCCGTGAGTTATCTCTTCAGCGTCCTATATTTCACCCGATGCGGAGTTAAATCTTTGCCGTGCTTTTCCATCATCGTTTCGTGATCGGACCAGTTGCCGTTCACGTCATTTCGAGCGTTCGTTGCGAAGCAATCCCCAACTTGACGAGGAGATTGCTTCGGGCGACGCTTCGACTGCGTTCGTCGCAAAGAACGCTCCTCGCTCCGCTCAGAGCCGCCCTCGCAATGACGCATGATTTTTATCGTTTCAACGCGCGGTATTTCACCCGATGAAGAGTCATATCCTGTAACCTGCCAGTTTGCCAAGGAAACCCAGCACGTTGGCAACAGGCGCGGGCGGGTTGATCGGAACTATTTCATCCTTGAAACTCACCATCAGCAGGGACAGATACAGGAGGGCTTTGAAGGTCATCTTGCCGTTTTTTGTCACACCGCTGTGGGCGATCTTGTGCAACCCTTCGAAATATTGAGCCAGTTTCAGGGCGGGCTGATGCGTTTGGTAGACGCGTGTCTTCGCGTCACTGCTGTTGCGGAGGGTATGTGGCACGCCTCTCGGGACCTCGATCTTTTCGCCAGCCAGATAGGTCTTCCAGACACCATCTACATAGGCGTCGAAACGACCTTCGAGTACCTCATAGGTTTCGAGCG
>DAOTXP010000249.1:0-1959 GCA_034435275.1 Anaerolineales bacterium
GCCAAAATCGGTACGACCGGGCGCGGCATCGGCCCAGCCTACACGGATAAGGCCGCCCGCCGCGGACTGCGCATGGGCGACCTGACCGCGCCCGACTTCCGCGAACGGCTGGCCGCGCACCTGCTCGAATCCAATCGAAGCCTCAGCCTGCTCGGCGCACCCGAACTGGAGATTCAGCCCGCGCTGGATTCCTACCTCGACGCGGCTTCGCGCCTGGCCGTTTACATGGCCGATACCTCCGGCGAACTCTCGGCCGCGCTGGCGGCCGGAGAGACCGTGCTGGCCGAAGGCGCGCAGGGCACATTGCTGGACATCGACCACGGCAGTTATCCGTTCGTGACCAGTTCGTCCACGCTCGCGCCCGCGGCGTTGACCGGGCTGGGACTCGGCCTGAACGCGGCGCGCGAGGCGCGCGTCTTCGGCGTGACGAAAGCCTTCCAGACACGCGTCGGCTCGGGACCCTTCCCGACAGAATTGAACGGCAAACAGGCCGCCCGCCTGCGCGGTACCGGCGCGAATCCGTGGGACGAATACGGCACCACCACCGGCCGGCCGCGCCGCGTCGGCTGGCTGGACGCGGTGCTCCTGCGTTACTCGGTCCGCCTCAACGGCCTGACCGACCTGGTCATCACCAAACTGGACATCCTCTCCGGGATGAAAACGCTCAAACTGTGCGCGGCTTATCAAAATGCAAAAGGCCAGTCCATGACCGACACAGACCTCCAGCCCGCGAACCTGGCGAGCGTCCAACCCGTTTACGAGGAACTGCCCGGCTGGAGCGAGGACATCACCCACGTCCGCAAGTGGAACAGCCTGCCGAAGAACGCGCGAACATACCTGGAGCGAATCAGTGCCCTGGCCGGTGTACCCATCCGCCTCGTCTCGCTCGGCCCGGAGCGCGAGCAGATCGTGGAACTTTCGAGAAAGTAATAAAAAGACTTCGGAAGTCTTTGGAGGCTTCCGAAGTCTTCTTTATCATTTGCCGTATCTCTTCCGTATCTCCGGCAGGAAATAATCCTCGAAGAATCGGTCGGCGTCGTAATCGGGCTTCCAGCCCCAATCGGCGCGCGCCAGAGAATCATCCACGTCCTCCGGCCACGAGTCGACGATGCCCTGGCGGCGCGGGTTGGGCTCGAAGGTGATTCGCGCGCCGGGGAAGGCCTTCACGGCGCGGTCGCGGAACTCGCCCGCGGTCAACGCGAAGGCGGCGATGTTGTAGACCTGGTGATTCAATTTTTCGCGCGGCGCGTCGGTCAGCATCATCAGCGACTTGATCGCGTCGGGCATGGCCATGAACGAGATCTTCGTGTCTTCGCGCACGAAACACGCGTACGGCTTCCCCTGCGCGGCGTGATGGAGCATCTCGGGGCCGTAATCGCTCGTCCCGCCGCTGGGAAGGGTGAAGGCCGAGATCAGGCCCGGGAAACGGATGGCGCGAAAGTCCAGCATGACCGGCGGATTTTCGTCCAAATGCCGCTGGCCGTAGAAGCGGCTGTAATAGATACCCAGTTTTTCGCAATACAACTTGTTGCATCCATACATCGTGTGCGGGATGTCCCAGTCCGCTTCCTTCACGCGGCCCGCGGCCTTTTTCGTTTCGAGATCGGGCATGCCGTACGCGGCAATCGAACTGGGAAATAGGAACTTGACCGACTTCTTGTACTTCTCGGATTTGTACGCGGCCAGCATCAACAACTGCATCGTGCCCTCCACGTTGATGCGGTGCGCCTCCTCGGTTGCCACCTCGGCCTTCGACGAAAGCGACGCGGCCAGGTGAAAGATCACGTCGAAATCGTAATCGTAGAACTGCTTGACGCGGTTGACCAGGTCGCCCTGCACGTGCTCGGCCGATAAACTCCTGATCGCCTCGGGCAGGGGCATCAGGTCCGCGGTGACGATGCGATAGCCTCCCTGCTTTGCCAGGTTCTGCACCAGCGCCTGCCCGATCTCGCCGCACGC
>DAOTXP010000250.1:0-3264 GCA_034435275.1 Anaerolineales bacterium
ACCTGATGATCTTCAACCAGTTCGACGAGTTCGGCAATTACCTGTGGCACTACGAAGTGACGGGTCATGCCATGGAAGAAGTGCTCAAGAAAGTGATGGGGAAGAATGACCGCTATCGCGGCATGGCCTCCGCGACAGGTTCGGCAGGCACGATTGCCAGCGGCGACTACATGAAGCAATTATTCCCCGACAGCAAGATTGTCGCCAGCGAAGCCCTGCAATGTCCCACCCTGCTCGAAAACGGATTCGGCGATCACCGCATCGAAGGCATCGGCGACAAGCACGTGCCGTGGATTCACAACACAAAGAATACAGATGTGGTCGTCGCCATTGACGATCAGGCCGTGGTCAACATCTCGCGCCTGTTCAACGAAGAGACGGGCCGCGCCTACTTGGTCGAAAAAGGGGTTCCCGAAAACATCGTCTCGCAACTCGACCTGCTCGGCTTCTCAGGCATCTCGAACGTGTTGAGCGCCATCAAGGCGGCCAAATATTACGAGATGACCGAGAATGACATTATGATCACCGTGCTGACCGACTCGATGGAACTCTATCGTTCGCGCCTGCACGAGATGCACCAGGAGTATGGTCAATACACCGAGCGCGATGCCGCCGCGGACTTTGCCCGCTACTTGCATGGACAATCCACCGACAACATGCTTGAACTGCGCTACACCGACCGCCGCCGCGTGCACAACCTGAAATACTATACCTGGGTCGAACAGCAGGGCAAGACCTACGAAGAGATCCAGCAACAGTGGTATGAGCCGAACTATTGGACGGATGTCCAGAAGCAGGCGGATGAAATTGACGAGTTGATTGTCGAGTTCAACAAGGATGTTGGGTTGATGTAAATGAGCAGGTCACGCCTGAAGCGTGACCTGCTTCGTTCTGAAAATAGTGTTGTTACCTAGCGGGATTTCTCACCGGAAAGAACGGGTTGCTGTGTTGACATGACGGTTCGCTTTGCCATCGGCTTCATCCCGAACAGGAAGCGCATCACATTGAAGCGTCGCACGGCAAATTCATAGAGCGCCATGATGACCGCGAAGGAGATCGCCGCGATGACCGCCCACTCAAGCGCATCGGGCAGGCCCCATTGCAGTACATAGTATCCGACTGCCAGCAGGACGGTTTGGTGGAAGATGTAGAAGGGCAGTACGGCCTCGTTGGCATAATCCAGGTTGGGGGTTCGCGTGGTCAGGTGTTGCATGGCCAGGCCAAAGATTCCCAGAACGCACATCCAGCCACCGAAGACGCGCATCGCGCCCGCCAGGATCAGGATCGGTGACATGACCGTCGGGTCTGCGATCTGGTTGTACACGAGGATGAAACCGATGACGAGCGCCAACCCAACGGACAGAGAGACCCAGCGCAGGCGGCGGATGCCCTCGTTCAGGCGTCCGTCAGAGACCAGCACGAAACCCCACAGGAGGAAGAACAGATACATGAGGTAGGGATAGCCTCCGTTCATAGCCATGAAAGGGAAGTCGGAGGGAAGGAGGTACAGCAACAGGATGGGCAACGCCAGAATGTAGACAAGTCCGCCCTTGCTCAACCAACCGCTTATTTTAGAAAGGAATTCACTCCCATTGCCCTTGAACCATCGCAGGATTGGATAGAGCATGAGGCTGAACAGGAACAGGTACCACAAATACCACAGGTGTCCGCCAAACCAATTGATCGAATATGGGTAGTAATGCGGCAGGTACTGGAAGTAGTTCCCGCTGAACAGTCCGTGCGTTTTGTCCCAGAGGTAGGATTGATAGGAGAGATGGGTCAGCGCGCCCACCAGCAGAGGGACGAGCAGGCGCAGGACTTTGTCCTTGACGAACTTTCCGAAGCCGCCCTTCCCCAGCGCGTAGAACAGGCTGGCGCCCGAGACAACGAACATCAACGGCATCATGAAAGAGGTGGCGAACAGGTTCCATACCTCCACCGAGGGATACCAGATGTTGTTTTTGACATTCCAGTCTTCCACGTTGTAGAAGCGGGTGGAGTGATAGACGAACACGAGCAATATGCCCATCACACGCAGCCAATCGAGATCGTATCTTCGTTGAATTGTTTTGGTGTCCATTGATTACTCCTTTTGTATATGGTGACTCACATCGTCCGAGCAACTTCCTTGAGTTGCGTTTCCTTCGTTTTCGCTCCCATAGACTTGGTCAGCAGTTTCATCCCGAACAGGAAGCGCATCAGGTTGAACCGCCGCACTCCGAACTCGTACAAGCCCATGATCACCCCAAAAGAAACAACCAGGATGACCGCGTACTTCAACAGGTCGGGGATCGCCCACTGCACCACGAAGTATCCCAAGGCAACAACCACAGTCTGGTGCAGGATGTAGAATGGAAGCGTCGCTTCGTTGGCGTATTTCAGGAACGGATTGGTGAAGTTGAGGTGCTTCATGCCGAACCCGAGAACCGCCAGCAGCCAAGCCCACACCACGAAGCAGTCCAACACTTTTCCCAACGCATCCGCCACTGGAAACAGGTACGGAATGACGGTCTGGAATTCAACGAACAGGTAGACGGCGGAGAAAATCAGTCCTATCGCCAAATGTATCCAGCGCATCTGAATGATGTGTGTTTGCAGGCGCTCATTGGAGAGGATCACAAAACCAGCGATGTAGAACAGCGGGTAGATGAAAAGACTCCAGCCTCCCAGCGACGTATTGCCCGCGTCCGCCTCATTTAGGTTCAGGATCAACACGATGGCTGGCAGAGCCAACAAAAGAAACATGAAGGGATTTGCGAGCAGGTCGCCCATCCCCCGCAAAACGCGCCCGCCGAGGGAAGTCCACTTGAACCAGAGTAAAAACGGCAGGAATAACAGGGAAAGGATGAACAGCAGTTCGAGATACCACAGATGCGATCCCATCCAGGCGAAGTTGCCGCCGAAGCCGTACATGCCCTCGAAGTAGTGCGGATAGAAGTCGAAGAACGAGCCGCTGAACGTCCCCTTGTGCAGTTTCTCCAGGTAGATGTGCAAGACCACGTGCGTGAACATGCCCACGATCAGTGGCACGAACAAGCGCAGGAACAACCCGCCGATATACTTGCCTGGATGGATCTTTCCCAACGCAAAATAAGCGCTCGCGCCCGAGACGATCAGGATCAGCGGCATGCCCCAACTGGTGCAGAACTCCAGCCAAATCTGCATGGGCAGATAGGTGGTGGCATTCTTGATAAACCAATCATCGGTGTCGAAAAAGCGCGTGGCGTGGTGCAAGGCGAAGATGGCAAACACGGTGAGCATCCG
>DAOTXP010000251.1:0-13312 GCA_034435275.1 Anaerolineales bacterium
CGGCGGGCGGGATCATACGACAGTCATGCACGCCATCAAGAAAATTTCGGATGGGCTGGCAAAGGACGACCGCATGCAACGCCAGTTGATGCAAATCCGCCAGCAGCTGTATGGGCAGGCGGCGGTGGTGTGACCAAGGGCCTCGGTCGAAAGACCGGGGCTTTTTTCTTGAAACGGCTATAATGGAGCGCTGGAAAACGATTCAATGAAGCGCATTCAAGGCCTGGACGGCCTGCGAGCGGTTGCCTTTCTTCTGGTATTCTTCTTTCATGTCTATTGGTTCCTGCCCGGTTGGATCGGCGTCCAGTTGTTCTTTGTCCTTTCGGGTTTTCTGATCACGGGCATTTTGCTCGACATGAAGGAAAGGCTGGTGGCCAAAGATTTTTTCATCAAATTCTATGGCCGCCGTTTCCTGCGCATCTTCCCGCTGTATTACTTTTATCTTTTGGCGACAACTTTGCTGGTGTCGTGGCTCCTCGAGCAGGGGTTCCGTGTCGCGTACATGCGCGACTTTCAGGAGCAATTGCCCTACGCGCTCACTTACAGCTACAATTTCTATTTTGCCACCAGTTACTTCGAGCGCCCGATCAGCCTTCTGACGCATTTTTGGTCGCTGGCGGTCGAGGAACAATTTTATTTTGTGTGGCCTTTCCTCATCTTCCTCACGCCGCGTAAATACGCGAGGCATGTCTTCTTGGGGGTGATTGCGTTCAGCCCGTTGTTCCGCCTGGGAATCACGATTGTTGACCAGAACGATTTGTGGTCATTCCTCTCTCCCATCGAAGGGCTTGCCGCCTACGTGTTGCCATTCTCCCACTTGGATGCGTTTGCCTTTGGAGCACTTCTCAACGCGGTTGACCTTCCCAAAGCTAAACAGCAGTTTTGGGCATTACTCCTTACCCTGCCTGTTGTTGGCGCGCTCACGGATTATTTGGCCGCGGGCACCTGGGAGTACCTGCCTCATCTGGGGTTGATCGAACCGCTGACGTATGCCTATAAGCCCGTCTGGGGTTACAGCGCCTTGGATTACCTCTTTGCATTACTCGTTTACGGCGTCGCGCGCGAAGGTTGGTGGAGGGCCGTTCTGGATTCGAGGCCGATGAGTTATCTCGGCAAAATATCGTATGGATTGTATGTCTATCATAGCGCCATCATCTGGTTCATCTACGTCTGGATAGGCCATTCCCAACTGAAACCGTTTCCGATTTGGGCCGCGGCCCTTGCGCTGGGGTTGACCATCCTGATCGCGGGGCTGAGTTATCGGTTCATGGAAAAACCCTTGATTGACCTGAAGGACCGCTTTTTTCCTATTTAGGTTGTTTCCCGCCTCCTTGTGGACCTGGCGAGGACTCCCGCTTCAGGGACCGATCCCCGATTCGCGTGCCCGCATTTCTGTGGTATACTCCCGTCGCTTCCGCTCCGGCGGGACATATCTTGCCTGGGCGGGCAACGTACGCCCAACTTCACACGCCTGCGGACTTGCCAGTGCGTGCCGCGGACCCGAGTGGACGCGGTCGCTGGCGGGGATGAACCAGGCGGAGGCCAAACGCAAGGAGGTTCGTTCCCCATGGCCGTTATTTCCATGAAGGCCCTGCTTGAGAGTGGTGTCCATTTCGGTCACCGCACTAACAAGTGGGATCCCCGTATGAAGCCGTACATCTTCACCGAGCGTAACGGCATTCATATCATTGACCTGCAACAGACCGTCAAACTGTTGAACCAAGCTTATAACGTCGTCCGCGATGCGGTGGCGAATGGCGGCACCGTGTTGTTCGTCGGCACCAAACGCCAGGCGCAGGAGACCATCAAGGAAGAGGCGCTCCGTTGTGGAATGCCCTACGTCACCGAGCGCTGGCTGGGCGGCATGCTCACCAACTGGTCCACGATGTACAATCGTATCCAGGAACTGGACCGCCTTGAGCAGATGCGCGACAGCGGCGAGATCAACCGCCTCACCAAAAAGGAAGGCCTGCTCATCGGCCGCGAGATTGACCGCCTGCTTACCCGCCTCGAAGGCGTCCGCAAGTTGAAGCGCCGCCCCGACTTGATCTTCGTGGTGGATGTCGGCCGCGAGGAGGCGGCTGTGCATGAGGCAAACCTGCTGAATATCCCGATTGTGGCACTGGTGGATACCAACTGCAACCCGCGCGGCATTGATTATGTGATCCCCTCGAACGATGACGCCATTCGCGCCATCAAACTGCTGGTGGCTAAAGTCGCGGATGCCGTTCTCGAAGGCAAGTCCATGCGCAAGGAAGAGGAAATGGCCGAAGAGCCTGCCGTGTCTGTGGAAGGCAAGGCGGAGGCCCCGGCCCGGCCGCGCAAGACCCAGCGTGTTGTGGAAGCCGCCAACGTGGACGACATGGGCGAAGAATCCCTGCTGGGTGAGGCCACTCTGGCTAAACTGACTGCCAGCCGCAAGCCGGTCGAGGTCGAAGAGGAATTGATCGAAGCGGAGAAGGCTGAAACGGCCGAAAAGCCTGTCAAGGCGAAACCTGCTTCCAAGTCCAGGAAGGGAGCGGATGAAAAGACTGAGGAAGGTGAAGAGGCGGCGGAGTAGTCCGTCGGTTGAACGAGGAAAGCAACATGGACATTACCACCGAAATGATCAAGGAATTGCGCGCCCTCACCAACGCGCCCATGCTCGATTGCCGCAGAGCCCTTCAAGAATCCAATGGTGACCTTCAAAAGGCCATTGACTGGTTGCGCGAAAAAGGCATGGCGACCGCCGCCAAGCGTGCCGACCGCGAGGCTTCGAACGGAATGTTGGAACTATATTCCCACGGCGGCGGACGCGTGGGCGTGATGGTCGAAGTCAATTGCGAGACCGATTTCGTGGCGCGCTCCGAGCAGTTCCGCACGCTGGCGCACGAGATCGCCCTGCAGATCGCGGCCAACGCGCCGAAGTATGTCCGCGCCGAGGATATTCCCGCGGCGGAACTCGAGCATGAGGCCGAGATCGCACGTGCCCACGCGAAAGAGGAAGGCAAACCCGAGAACATCGTCGCGAAGATCGTGGAAGGTCGCCTGGAGAAATACAAGGACGAGGTCTGCCTGTTGCGCCAGACCTATATCCGCGATGAAAACATCACCATCGAGAAGCTCATCCTGCAAAACGTGGCCGCCATCGGCGAGAACGTGCTGGTGCGCCGCTTCCAGCGTTGGGAACTTGGTGAAAGCGCAGGTAATCCATAGTCGGAAAGGCCAGCCTTCGGGTTGGCCTTTTTCTTAAAAGTGTGAACCAAAATCCGTTGGAGGAGGCCGAGCATGTCCAAACTAAAATATCGTCGTATCCTGCTCAAGCTGAGTGGGGAAGCCCTGGCCGGCGGGACAGGTTATGGAATAGACACAGACGAAGCGGATGCCGTCGCCAGCCGCATCAAGGAAGTCTTTGACATGAAAGTGCAGGTGGCGGTGGTGATCGGCGCGGGCAACCTGTGGCGCGGCAAGCAGGGACTGGAGCATGGCATGGATCGCGCCACCGCCGATTATATGGGCATGCTCGCCACTGTGATGAATGCCATGTCCCTGATGGATGCGCTGGAACGCCAGGGCGTCTTCACCCGCGTCATGTCCGCCATCGAGATGCGGGCCATTGCCGAGCCTTATATTCGCCGGCGCGCCATCCGGCATCTCGAAAAGGGACGCGTGGTCATCTTCGGCGCGGGGACGGGCAATCCGTTCTTCTCGACCGATACAGCCGCGGCCCTGCGCGCTACCGAGATCGATGCCGACGTGGTCATCAAGGCTACCAAGGTGGACGGCGTCTACGACTCCGATCCCAAGAAGAACCCCAATGCCAGGAAATTCGACAGGCTTTCCTATATTGACGTGATCAACCGCCGCCTCGAAGTGATGGATTCCACTGCCATTACGCATTGCATGGAAAACAAGATTCCCCTGCTGGTGCTCAATCTATGGGACGCCACCGCCCTCGTTCGCGCCCTGCGCGGCGAATCGGTTGGTACATTGATTAGTGCGTGACACAGGTCCCGATTCCCCTCTCCCGGCCGGGCGGGGGGAATCGATGGGATAGACTCTCGTTCTGCCTCCAAATTCTCTCGCACTGGGCGCGGCAGTAGCGTAATTTGGAAAGTTAAGGTATCCTTATATCGAACTTCCCTTGCCGGAGGCCCACATGATCAAGGATATCCTCAAAGAAGCCGAAGCACGCATGCAAGGCGCTCTCCACGCGCTGATTGACGACCTCGCCGGAATCCGTACTGGGCGCGCCAGCCCCGCGCTGGTGGAAAAACTTCCCATTGAATACTTTGGCGTGCCGACGCCTCTCCTGCAACTTGCCTCGATCTCCGTCCCCGAGCCGCGCTCGCTGATGATCAAACCGTTCGATCCCTCCACCCTCAAGGCTATCGAAAAGGCGATTCAGGCCTCGGACCTGGGCTTGAATCCCAATAACGACGGCAAGTCCATCCACCTCAACCTGCCGCCGTTGAACGAGGAACGCCGCCGCGAGCTGGTCAAGCATGTTCATGCGCGCCTGGAGGAGGCACGCATTGCCGTCCGCAACGTGCGCCGCGACTCTCATAACGACATGCGCGATTTCGAAAAGGAAAAGATGATCTCGGAGGACGACCTCAAGCGCGGCGAGGAGGAACTGCAAAAACTGACCGACCGTTTCGTGGAAGAGATCAACAAACACGGCCAGACGAAGGAAAAGGAAATCCTGGAAGTGTAACAGCGTCACCTCCGTCTCTGTTCACACATGACCAATCTTTCCCTGAACCTCCCCCCCGATAGAATCCCTCAGCATGTTGCTATCATCATGGATGGCAATGGCCGCTGGGCGATTCAACGCGGACTGCCGCGGGTGGCAGGTCACAAGGCCGGCACCGAGAATCTGCGCCGCGTGATTCGCTCCACGGTCGAGTTTGGCATCAAGTATTTGACGATCTACGCCTTTTCCACCGAGAACTGGGGCCGTCCGCCGGAGGAAGTGCAGGGCCTGATGGGCATCCTGCAGGATGTAATTGACCGCGAGTTGAACGAACTGCATGAGGAAGGCGTGCAGTTGCGTCACATTGGGCGGCTGGAACGCCTGGATGAGAAGATCCAGGCCAAAGTCCTGAAAGCGATCGAACTCACGAAGCACAACGACCGGCTGGTGCTCAACGTCGCCTGGAATTACGGGGGCCGCGATGAGATCGTCTGTGCCATCCAGAAGATGCTCAAAGACGGCATCCCGCCTGAACGCGTCACGGATGAGCTGGTCAGTCAATATCTGTTCACCGCGGGTGTGCCCGACCCCGACCTGGTTATCCGCACTTCGGGCGAATTGCGCGTCAGCAATTTCCTCATCTGGCAGGCTGCATACTCGGAGTGGTACGTTACTCCCACCTTCTGGCCCGATTTCGACAGGGAGGAATACCGCCGCGCGCTGGAGGCCTTTGCCCAACGCGACCGCCGCTACGGGGGTGTAACGGCCGCGGTGAACACGGCCCATGGTTAAGCGTACCGTCACTGCTTTCGCACTACTGGCGATAGGCATGCCGGCTATCTTGTTTGGGGGAATTCTTTATTTGCTGTTTATTGGTTTCTTTGTGGTCATGTCAGCTTACGAATATACCCAGTTGTTTCGCACAGTTGGTTACCAACCGTCCATTTGGATGACGGTTGGGGGGACCGCCCTCATCCTGGTCGCCCGTTCGCAGTCGCCTGAATGGGCGGGGGCGGTTTTTGCATTTACCATCTTGGCGGCCATGGCTCGTCATTTGCTGGCCTACGAACGCGGCCGAGAACAGGCCGCGATTGATTTTGTGATCACGGCCGGCGGACTCGCTTATCTGGGCTGGGTGGGCAGCTATCTCATTGCCATCCGTGCCCTGCCCAACGGCGGCTGGTGGATGTTCCTCGTTCTGCCCACGGTTTGGATGGCGGATACAGGTGCCTATATCCTTGGCGTCAGATATGGAAAGCATAAGATGACCCCGCGCCTCAGTCCCAGAAAATCCTGGGAGGGTTACTGGGCGGGCGTCTTCACCGGCACGCTGTTCGGCGGATTCTTTGCATGGGCTTACCATGTCAATACCTTTGTCGGTCCGCTGACCATCAGCGTCTGGCAGGGCGCGTTGCTGGGCTTCGTATTGAGCGTCCTCACCCCTTTGGGCGATCTGGGTGAAAGCCTCTTCAAGCGGCCTGCGCATATCAAGGATTCTGGCAGTTTCATCCCCGGTCACGGCGGCGCGTTCGACCGCATTGACGCCTCCCTGTGGGGCGCGGTGATCGGTTATTATTGGATCGTCTGGTTCCTTCTATAACTTTTCTGGAGACCGCTATGGTAGATACTGCTCCGACCCGCAACCTGGCCCTCGAACTCGTGCGCGTGACCGAGGCGGCCGCGCTGGCCGCGGGGCGCTTCATGGGCCGCGGCGACAAGGAGACGGCGGACCGCGCCGCGGTCGAAGCAATGCGTCTCGTCCTGCGGACGATTGACATGAACGGAGTGATCGTCATCGGCGAGGGGGAGAAGGATAAAGCTCCCATGCTCTATAACGACGAGCATGTGGGCAACGGCTCTCCCCCGGACGTGGATGTGGCCGTGGACCCGATTGATGGGACGCGCCCTCTCGCGATGGGACGCGCCAACTCGCTGGCCACGGTCGCGCTCTCGCCGCGCGGCACGATGTTCAACCCGGGGCCATTCGTCTACATGAACAAACTGGCTGTCGGGCCCGCCGCGAAGGGCAAGATCAACATCGAAAAACCAATCACCGAGAATCTCAGGGCGATTGCAAAAGCCCAGGGCAAGTCGGTGGAGGACCTGACTGTGATCATCCTCGACCGCCCGCGGCACGCGGACATGGTGGCCGAGATCCGTCGCAATGGGGCGCGCATCCGCCTCATCCCAGACGGGGACGTGGCCGCCGCACTCATGACCGCCTGGCCTGATTCCGGCATTGACGTGCTGATCGGCATCGGCGGGACGCCCGAGGGCGTGATCGCGGCCTGTGCCCTGCGCGCCATGGGCGGAGAGATCCAGGGCAAACTCTACGCGCGGGATGAGGAGGAGTTGCGCCGCGGCCGCGAAATGGGTTATGATTTCGAGAAGATACTGACCATGGACGACCTGGTCACTTCTGAGGATGTCTTCTTTGCCGCGACCGGCATCACCGACGGCCAGTTACTGCGCG
Source organism: Anaerolineales bacterium (assembly GCA_034435275.1). Lineage (GTDB taxonomy): Bacteria > Chloroflexota > Anaerolineae > Anaerolineales > Villigracilaceae > JBFMCC01. The sequence continues at coordinate 7,149 of DAOTXP010000251.1, forward strand.
GCGTGAAGTACTTCGGCGACGGCGCCCGCACCGACAGCCTGGTGGTACGCGGCCTGACCGGAACGGTGCGTCAGATCATGGCCACGCATCGGATTGATAAGTTACATGAATTGAGCGCGATCAAATATTAACCGACATTTTTCAGCCAGCCTCGCATTGGCTTGACATCGGCCTTTCTTGCTTATATAATCCCGTTCGCCTTCCTCGCTAGCTCAACGGCAGAGCGGGCGGCTGTTAACCGCTAGGTTCGAGGTTCAAATCCTCGGCGAGGAGCTAGATGATAAAGCCCCGGCGCGGGGCTTTTTTGTTGTCCATCATTCACAACAATTGCATGACAAACCTTTGGGGGAGTTTTGTGAGTGCATAAAATGTTAAAATATGAACATGGAACGAAGTGACAGGCGAAAAGCACATCCCCTTTTGATGATCCTCGCAGTTGTCCTCTCGTTTGCCTGCACCCCTCTTGCGCCCGCTGCCTATCCTACCCAGGGACCCGGCTCCGTGGAAACGCTGATAGCGCTGAAGGCCACCGAGGCGGCCGCGCTGACGCAGACTGCCCTCGGTCCGCTCACTTTCACCCCCACGCCCGGCCGAATCACGCCGACACCTTCCCAGACCCTTCCTGCAACAGCCACGATGCTGTTCCTGCTCAAGACCAATACCCCCACACCGTCTCAGACGCCGACGCGGGTGGTTATTCCCACAGTCTGGCCGGACTGGACCAGCGGCGATGTGGTGGACATGCCTCAGGGCTCTGGCGAGGGAATTGGAGTGACGAAATACTTCAGCAGTCTGGCGCATGTGACGGTCGTGGTCATTCGCACCAACGGCGTCAAACTTCGCAAGTTGCCGACCAAGGCGCTTGGCGGCCCCCTCGCGCCGAAGGGGACGATCCTGATTCTGACAGGTTATTGGAACAAGAACGGTGATTTCGGCGCGCCGTGGTCGTTCATGAAAGTCATTGCCCCGGACGGCAGGCAATACTGGGTGGGCGGGAATGCCAACGACGATACCAGTCCTACAGCCAGTTTTGCCTTTTACACTCCCCCAGAGCCAACGGCTACCTTTACTCCCACGCCGACTCCATGAAAAAAGAGCGATGCCCGAACGGCATCGCTCTTTTAGAACGCGCGATTAACAGGGGTTACTCTGCGCTGGATTTTTCTGCGCTCGGGGCGGCGGGCTTGCTCTCCTCTTTTTTCTTTTTCCCATGCGCGCCCTGCCCGGAGGGAGAGCGGTGATCGGTGGCGTAGAAGCCCGAGCCTTTGAAGACGATCCCCACCGGCACGATGACTTTGCGCAGGCTGTTCTTACTGCATTCGGGACAACGCTTGAGCGGCGAATCGCTAAAAGATTGCTGACGTTCGAACTGGACCCCGCACGAGTCACAGCGATAGGTGTAAACAGGCATAGAACTTTCTCCTTGCTTCCAACGAGACGTGATTATAGCGCGCCCATATACTATGTGCAAGACTTGGACGCCGCGTGTTATAATTTTCTAACATTTCTGGGAGAGGTGACATGTTGAAGATTTCCATCGTATATTGCGCGGTCTGACATTACACGGACCGGGCCGTGAGCCTGGGGACCGACCTGCTCAGACAGTTCGAGGCGCAGATCGAATCGCTGGAACTGATTCCCTCGGACGGAGGCCGTTTCGAGGTCAGCGTGAACGGGAAGCTTGTCTATTCGAAGCTCCAGACCAAACGTCACGCCGAGCCGGGCGAGGTGGTGGGTCTGGTCAGAAAACTGGTTCAAGGATAAAGAATGGCAAAAAAGGGACGCGTTTTTTCGGGCGCCCGTCCGACGGGACGCCAGCACCTGGGCAACTACCTGGGCGCGATCCAGAATTACGTTGCCTTGCAGAATGACTACGATTGCGTTTACTGCATCGTGGATATTCACGCGCTCACGACCGTGGAGACCACGGAAAACCTCAAGCAGAATACTTACGAAATGGCCCTCGACTGGCTGGCCGCAGGCATCCGCCCGGAAGACTCGATCCTGTTCGTCCAGTCGCATGTGCCGCAGGTGATGGAGTTGCATACGCTTCTATCCATGGTCACACCGCTCGGCAAACTGACCGACCTGCCAACTTTCAAGGAGAAGGTGCGCCAGCAGCCGGATAATGTCAATTATGGTTTGGTAGGTTATCCCGTGCTGATGACGGCGGACATCGTGCTCTACAAGACGGATGTGGTGCCGGTCGGCATCGACCAGGCTCCCCATGTGGAGTTTGCGCGCGAGATTGTGCGCTCGTTCAACTATCGCTACAATACCAAGGTTCTGATCGAGCCGCAGGTCAAGCATACCGAGGTGCTTAAGGTGCTGGGCATTGACGGCAAAGAGAAGATGAGCAAGAGCCTGAACAATCATATCGAACTGGCCTCGACGCCTGAGGAGACGCAACAGCGCGTGCGGGAGATGGTCACAGATCCTGCCCGCGTCCGCCGCAACGACCCGGGCAATCCCGACGTGTGCAACGTGTTCTCGATGCACAAGATTTTTTCCTCGGCCGAGGAAGTCGAGATGATCAACCGCGATTGCCGCACCGCCGCACTCGGTTGTGTGGACTGCAAGAAGCTCTTTGCAAAGAATCTGAACAAGCACCTGGAACCATTCCGCGCTAAACGCGCCGAATTGGAAAAGAAGCCCGGTTATGTGGACGATGTCCTGCATGACGGGGCCGGGCGCGCCCGCGTCATCGCCGAGCAGACGATGAAGGAAGTCCGCCAGGCGATCCGATTGCCGGAGTGATTGAGGCGTGAAGACGCGACGCTTGCATGCACATGTCGCGTTGTTTGTCTTCATAGTTGCTGTGTTGCCATCATTTCCGGCACTGCGCTGAGCGGAGGCCCTGAGCCTGCCGAAGGGCCGCAGACGAAGCGCAGGCGACTGATCAACCGCCCTTCGTCTCTGCTGCGCTTTGCTCAGGGCGATGGAATGATGAATGTTTGCAATAAAGCACTTCATAGTAAAAAATGAGAGTCCTCATCCAGCGAGTTGCCAAAGCCAGTGTCACAGTCGAAGGCCGCGTCATTTCCAAAATTGACAAAGGCCTTTTGATTTTATTGGGCGTGGGTCACGGGGACGGGGAGGAGCAGGTCCAGTTTCTGGCGGAGAAGGTTGCAAACCTGCGCATCTTCGAAGACGAACAGGGCAAGACTAACCTGTCTGTGCTGGATGTGAAAGGTGAGGCCATCGTCGTTTCGCAGTTCACACTGTATGCCGATGCCCGCAAGGGACGCCGCCCCTCGTTCACCGACGCGGCGCCGCCCGAAGCCGCCGAACCGCTGGTGAATCGCTTCGTCGAGTTGCTGCGCGGGCACGGGGTCCCGACCCAGAGCGGCAAGTTCAGGGAGCACATGCTGGTGGAGATCCACAACGACGGGCCGGTCACGGTCTGGCTGGAGAAATAGTGCCTGCGCTGCATGTTCATATGAACCGCACGCCCAATTCCCTCCAGCGTTTCATTCATCGCATCCTCATGCTGGGACCCGTTTCGGCCTTCCTGGCGCGCGTCCTGGAACCGCTGGACGAATTCTTCATGCGCCTAACGAAAGGGAAGCATACCGCCACCGAACTGGTCGGCCTGCCCATCATCAAACTCGATACCATCGGCGCGCGCAGCAGACAACTCCGCTCGCATCCGCTCGTCGGATTACGCGATGGAGACAAGATCGCCATCATCGGTTCGAACTTTGGGAGCAAACATCATCCCGCCTGGGTTCATAACCTGCGCGCCCATCCCGAATGCGGCGTGCATGCCAATGGACGATTCGGGTATTACATCGCCCGCGAAACCGAGGGGGAGGAACGCGCGAAATACTGGCAACTCGCCCTGTCGCGTTACAAGGGTTACGCGGCCTATGAACAGCGCGCCGCCCCGCGCCGCATTGCCGTCATGGTGCTCGAGCCAAAGGTCGAATGAAACACGCGTTTGTGCTTTTGATTTTTCTCGCCGCGTGCGTAAATTTCCCTCCTTCTGGGGAGGAGGGGTCGGGGCCGGACCCCGAAATGGAATCAGCCTTCGCGGAAGCACGCGCCAGTCTCGACCAATTCATCCAACTCCTCGCCAGCCCGAATCCCACGCGTACGTTCGTTGCCCTGAAGGTCCGCTTCACATCGCCGGATGGCGAACAGAACATCTGGGTGGACAACGTCACCTATGAGGACGGGCGGTTCCACGGCCTGATGGGCGACGACCTCCCCGCCCTGCGGCTCGAATTCGGCGAGAGAGTCGAAGTGCCCGTCGAGAGCATCCTGGATTGGATGATCGTGGAGGACGGAAAACTGATCGGCGGCTTTACGATTCGCCTTGCCTACTCGCGCATGACCCCCGAAGAAAAACAATTCTTTCTGGACGACGCGGGCTACTCGATTGACGAATAACCGCCGCGCCACAATACCGCGTCCAATTGGACCGCCATCACCCCCGCCTCTTTCAAGACCTCGGCCTGCTCCCGTTTGTAGACTCCGCCTCCGCCGATGACCGGCAGTCCCAGCCGCGCCGCGGCATGGACGACTGCCAGCGTCCGTGGAAACAGCGACGGGCCGAAGAGCCTTCCTTCGGTCAGTCGTCCGTCGTCTGCGGTCAATTCTCCGCGCGGCGCCGCGAGACTCACCGCCGCCGCGCCCATCTGAATCACAGCCGGGCCGATTCGCAAAATCTGTTCCTCGGGCAGGCACACGATCAACGGCAGTTCGCCGAGGCACATCTCAATGGCAACCAGAATGATGTCATCGGCCAGCAGGGGTGCGAAGCCCAGTTCGGCTGCCATCACGTTGTCCATGGACTCCAGTTTCTCGACCATCCGTTGCGTCTCTTCCGGCCTGTCCGCCATCAAGTGGACGATGACTGGCAGGGGCGCGTCGGCCCAGCGCGGCGCGTGCTTTTTGACCACAGCCGCAAAGCCGGGATTCGGCAGGCCGGTGTGCAGGAGGAATCCGCCCGGGTATTCGATCAGCGCCGGTTGCGCGGCCGGCCGCCGCGGCCGCAGGCTGACCGGGTTGGTCACGAACGCGCCGAATGCCTCAGAGACCTCGGAGTTCTCGAAGAACTCCGAGGTCTGCAAGGCGCGCAAGTCCGGCGCAAAGCCGAGCGTCCCGGCCGCGTTCATCAGAGGCATGCGAAAGTCGAGGTCGCGTTTCGGCATGGTGTAAAATGATTATACAGGCAACCACCAATTCCCGATTTATCGATTCCCAATGACTGATTTCTCCTCCTACCTCTCCCCCTTCTCCTGGCGCTACGGCAGTGACGCGATGCGCCGCCTGTGGAGCGAAGAACACAAGCGGCGGCTGTGGCGGCGCATCTGGGTTGCTTTGGCTGAGGCCGAGGCTGAGTTTGGTCTCGTCACTGCGGAGCAGGCCGCGGACCTGCGCGCCCACGCGGACGAAGTGGATGTCGAACGCTCGCTCGTCATCGAAGCCGAGATCCATCACGATTTGATGGCGGAGGTGAAAGCCTTCGCCGAACAGTGCAAAATCGGCGGGGGCATCCTCCACCTCGGCGCGACCTCGATGGACATCGAAGACAACGCGGATGCCCTGCGCCTGCGCGCCTCCCTGGATTTGATTCTGGAAGGCCTGACCGGTCTTCTTCGCCGGTTCGCGGCGCTCATCGAAAAATACGCCGATACGCCCGTGATTGCCTTCACCCACCTCCAGCCCGCCGAACCGACGGCGCTGGGTTATCGTCTCGCCATGTACGCACAAGACCTGCTCGAGGATTACTTCACTGTCCACGGTCTACGCTCCGCCGTCCGCGGCAAAGGTTTCAAAGGCGCGGTCGGCACCTCCGCGAGTTACGCCGAATTGATCGGCGTCGAAAGACTGCCCGAATTCGAAAAACGCCTCTCCGAAAAACTTAACCTGCCCTTTTTCTCCGTCGCCGCACAGACCTATCCGCGCCGACAGGATTACATCATCGTCAGCGCGCTGGCAGGGCTGGCCGCCTCGCTCCACAAATTCGCCTTCGACCTGCGCCTGCTCCAGTCCCCGCCCATCGGCGAACTCAGCGAACCCTTCGGCTCAAAACAGGTCGGCTCCTCGGCCATGCCGTTCAAGCGCAATCCCATCCGTTCCGAAAAAATCAACTCGCTGGCGCGTTACCTGGCCGCGCTGCCACGCCTGGCCTGGGATAACGCCGCCCACTCCCTGCT
>DAOTXP010000252.1:0-5390 GCA_034435275.1 Anaerolineales bacterium
GTGAAGGTGGTGTTCTTGGAGACCTGGAAGGTGTAGTTAGTCGCGCCGGGTATGGGATCCCAATCGAAGGTCGGGGTTAGATCGAGCAGTAATGCGCCGTCCGCCGGGCTCACCAGGGTGGGCGGCAGGAAGGCCGTGCGGAAGTAACGCACCAGCGACCAGGCCGAGTACTCGCTGTCCGTATTGAAGGCGCGTACGCGCCAGTAGTACTTGACGCCGGCTGCCAGGGGATCGGTCTCGATGAAATCGCCGCCCACACCCGCGTTGTAATCCAAACTACCAAACGCGGGATCGTCGTCCACCTGCACTTCGTAATAGGAGACGGGAGCGCCGCCGGGCGGAACCGTGGACGGTTTCCAGTCCAGCGGGACCGTATAGTCGGTGACCAGGGCATTGTTGCCCGGGCTGAGCAGGCCCGGAACGGAAGGCGGGTTGCCGGTGGTGAATTCCCAGGTGTCCGTCCAGGCGCTTGGACCGTTGGGCCCGCTGGTGCGGACGCGCCAGTAGAGCAGGGTGTCGGCCGGCAGGTCGGCGGTGGGCGCATAGGAATCGGTGGCGGAGTTCTTGGACCACAATAACGGCGAGAAGTCGCTTTCGCGCGAAACCTGCAGGGTGTAGCCGGTGGCGCCGGGCACGCTATTCCAATCGAAGGTGGGACGTTTGTCGAGCAGGGTCATCGTGTCGAATGGATAGACCAATGCGCTCGGCGGGAGGATGGCAGTGCGGAAGTAACGCACTGCCGACCAGTTGCTCTCGCCGCCGCCCGCGTTGATGGCCTTCACGCGCCAGTAGTACTTGACGTTGGGATTCAGCGCGTTGCCATCGGTGATCTGCCATTGCGAGACGGCCAACACGCCCGCATCGAAGTGCGGACTGCTGAAGTCGCTGTTGTCGTCCACCTGCAGCCAGTAGTGGTCGAGATCGGGTGTGGAGTCCTTCCAGTCCAGCAGAGGGGTGTAATCCGTGACCAGGGCGTTGTTGGCGGGGCTGAGCAGGGCAGGGACGGAGGGGATCTTCAGGCAGTTGTTCACTTGGACATCGTCAATGAACCAGCCCCAGAAGGCCACACTGAAATCGTTAGCCAGCCGCCAGCGGAGCCAGACGATTTGCCCGGCCAGGCTGGTGAGGTTATAGCGCGATTCCACCCAGCCGTGGCTGTCGCCGGTGAAAGCTTTGCGCACGCCTATTGGGTTACCGGCGTAGAGAGTGCCTTTGTAATTCTGCCCGGCGTGGAAGAGCGGCGCGGCATCGTGCCACGTGCTTCCGCTGTCTGTGGAATACTCCAACACGCCGCCGTCGTAATAGGATCCGCCGACATAGTCCAGCAGGAACTGGTGGGAGAAGGTCAGGTAGGGCTTGGTGCCAGCCGGGAGGGAGATGGGCGAACTGACGATCCAGGAATCGTTGGGGGCGTAATCGGCATAGGTGCCGTCGTCGTCGTCTGCATACATCGACTCGATGCCGCTGGTCGAATACGGATCGCCCCAGAACCAGGGAGAGGCGGACCAGAGCGTCCAGTTGGCGGAGGAACTGCCCGCGGCAGCTCCAAAGGTCCAGCCGGTCGTGCCGGATTCGAAGTCCTCACTGAAGAGAGATACGGGGGTATAGCCGGCGGCGCAGGCGTCTGCGTTGGGGTTGTATCCCGCCGCGGGCTCCTTGTTCATTTTCACCGCGTCGGTGGCGTCGCGCACTTCCTGGCAGTCGGCCAGCACGATGCCGTTGACGCCGATGGTGTTGAGACAGGCCTGATACAGGGCGTTGTACAGATCGTAGTAGCCGGAACCGGAGGTGAGCAGGTCGGTCTGGGCTTCGTAATAAACGGTCAGGGTCTTGGTCCAGCCGAGTGCGGTGACGACCTTGCCGCCGAAGGAGCCGCCGTCCACCATCAGGAAGACGGCCTTGTTGTTCACGCCGCTGTTGTAGTGTACGCCGCCGTTGTCATTGTCATAACACCAGCCGCTCTCGCAGTAATACGAACTGGTCATCGAATCGGGGTCGCCGAAGGCGGGCGGATTCTTCATGTCGCGGATGGCGCCAAAGCCGGGCACGTCCTCGCCCATCTTCCATTTGACCGCGGCCGTGTCGGTGCCGTAGCCGTTGATCTGGTCCACGTACTCGCCCCACACGTCCGACAGGGATTCGTTGATGGCGCCGGATTCCCAGAAGTAGAACAGGTTGGATTCGTTCTGAGTGACGCCGTGGGTCAGTTCGTGACCGACCACATCGTCCGCGGCCGAGAAACCGTCGCCATAGACCATCTCCGCACCGCTCCAAAAGGCATTTTGGTAGCCGGAGCCGTAGCGCACGTGAGATCGAATGGCCATCCCCGCGCCGTCAATGCTGTCGCGGCTATGGTTGGTGGCATACACCATATAAGTGTCATAGGCATACGCGTGAGCCAGGACGGCGTCCGAGACGCCGGAGGCGCACGTGCGTACGTTGTTGTTACATTGCAACGTGCCGGGCAGGGTCGTGCCGTGATTGAGATCGTAGGTCTGCAGGACGGGCGTGCCAAGCACGAGCGCGGCGCTCGGCGCTTCGGAGGAAGATGAGCCGGAGGCCGGGGCATTGTATTTGCCTGCGCCAACCCAGGCGGTATCAACCTGGTTGAAGGTCAGGCTGACCTTGCCACTGTTTGCCTCGATGAGCACCAGTTGGCGCACCGGGGCGGCGGAGGCGGTCACGTCCATGCGCCAGACCAGGTGCGCGGGGAAGTCACTGCGAACGAGCAGGCGCGGGTCGTAAATCCACAGTTCGGGCTCCGTGACGCTCAGGTCGCCGGCGTCCAACTCGTGATACTTGGCGACCAGTTCCAGGGCTGTGGCGCGCGCCGTATCCGCGCTCAATTGCGGAGTGGTCGAAAGCGAGAGGTTCGGTGAGACCTCGCCGCTCAACGAGAGCAGTTCGCCCCCGGCGGTCATGTTCAAAACCAGTTCGCCGCCCAGGATCGGAACTCCCTGATACACCTGCTGGTAGCGGACGGTCTGATGTTCGGTCACGGGTGAAACCGATTGGCGCGACAGGGTCAGTTCTTCGACCGGGTCCTGGATGCCGAACTCCGCGGCATAGGCCTGAAGGATGGCCTCGCCGCGCGCTTCGGCCGGAAGGTCCGGGCCGACCGCGCCGGCCACCACGATGGGCTCGGCCGGGCTGGCGCCCAGGAAGGTCAGCATGCCGGTCTGCGGATGGTAGCCGCGCCGTTCGCCGATATCCTGCGCGGCGGGCGCAGGCGCGGAACCTGCGAAGGCCGGCTGGGCGGCGATCAAGAGCAGGGCGATGCCTGCCAGAAGGGTCAGCACCCGTTGAACGAGAAGTTGGTTACGGTACATGCGATTCTCCCTGAGGGTTTTATACCCTCACTGATTATCAAGATGACCTGTCATGGACAGGATTTTTTCGGGGCGCCTACACATCGTATTTCGTATTCGATAACCTCCTTCGGGCTGCGTGGAATGTGAGCGGTGAATTCACAGAGTCTCTCCATCGAAAGCAGTCAACGTCTGTCTTGGCAAATGACACGCATCGTCCCGCAGGATTGTGGAATGGCCTGGATGGCGGGAACCTGCGGGACGTTTTGTGCGCCGGAATAATCTTACCATTTTTTCCCGGTAAATACAATTGTGTTATTAATTTGGTTTCAATTTCAATTTAGTTGTGGGCGAAATCCATCAGTTTCCAGCTCTTGCCTTGGCCGCTTTCACCAGCCCCATGAAAAGGGGATGCGGGCGGTTTGGCCGCGACAGGAACTCGGGATGGAACTGGCTTCCCACCATGTACGGATGGTCTGCAAGCTCGGCAATTTCCGCCAGTTTCCCATCCGGGGAGAGACCCGAGAAAACCATCCCGGCCTTTTCGAATTCGGCGCGATACGCATTATTGAATTCGAAGCGGTGGCGGTGGCGCTCCTCGACTTGCGTCTCGTTGTACGCCGCGGCCGCTTTACTGCCCTTTTTCAGTAGGCAGGGATATAGGCCCAGCCGCATCGTTCCGCCCATGTCGGTGATGGCGCGCTGGTCGAGCATCAGGTCAATCACGGGCGTCTCGGTGCCGCGGTCGAATTCGGACGAGTTGGCGTCCTCGTATCCGAGCACGTTGCGGGCGAACTCGATGCACATCAACTGCATCCCGAGGCACAGCCCCAGATAGGGGACTTTCTTCTCGCGCGCGTAACGCGCCGCCATGATCTTGCCTTCGATGCCGCGCGACCCGAATCCACCGGGCACGATGATCGCGTCCGCGCCCTGCACGATATCCCAGCCTTTGTTCTTTTCCAGGTCGGCCGAATGCACCCAGCCGATCTCCACCTCGACCTCGTTGGCGAGCGCGGCGTGTTTGAGCGCCTCGCGCACGGACATGTACGCGTCCTGCAATTCCACGTATTTGCCCACTAAGGCCACTTTCACTTTCGGGCGCGGCGTTTTGACCGCCTCCACCAGTTTTTTCCACGGTTTCCAGTCGGGGGTGCGCGTCGGCTTCAATTTCAAGCGCTCCACGAGGAAGTCGGCCACGCCCGCTTTTTCGAGCAGGAGCGGCACCTCGTATAAGATGGGTGTCGTCATCATCGGTACCACGGCCTGCTTTTCCACGTCGCAGAACAGGGCGATCTTGTCGCACAGGCCGTCCTCGACGGGATAATCCGAGCGGGCGATGATCATGTTCGGCGAAATACCGATGGAGCGAAGCGCGGCGACGGAGTGCTGCGTGGGCTTGGTCTTTAGTTCACCGGTCGCGCCGATGTACGGGAGCCACGTCACATGGATGAAGAACACGTTCTCGCGCCCGACCTCGTTGCGGAGCTGTCGCAATGCCTCGAGGAACGGCTGCGACTCGATGTCGCCGACCGTGCCGCCGACCTCCACCAGCACAATCTCGGCTTTGGTCTCCTTCGCCACCAGCCCGACCCGGCGCTTGATCTCGTTGGTGATGTGGGGAATCACCTGAATCGTCCCGCCGAGGTAATCGCCGCGGCGCTCCTTCTGGATGATCTCCGCGTAGACCTGTCCTGCGGTGAAGTTGCTGACGCGGCTCAGGCGGATATCAATGAATCGTTCGTAGTGACCCAGGTCGAGGTCTGTTTCCGCGCCGTCGTCCAGCACGTACACCTCGCCGTGCTGGTAGGGACTCATCGTCCCCGGGTCCACGTTGATGTACGGGTCGAGTTTCTGCACCGCCACTTTGAAGCCGCGCTCCTTGAGTGTCAGGCCGATGGCCGCGGCGGTCACGCCCTTGCCGACCGAGGAGACCACACCGCCTGTGAAGAATAAATATTTGGTAGCCATGTTCAACTCCTAATTGCTCTGATGCGATCATTTCCAGCACCGCGCTGAGCGGAGGCCGACAGGCCGAAGACGAAGCGCAGCGGAGACGAAGCGGGGGGAGGGAAGGGTGGG
>DAOTXP010000253.1:0-2856 GCA_034435275.1 Anaerolineales bacterium
GGAACAATGCCACCGAGCGCGCCGTGGTTTTGAACGCGCCCTCCACGCCGCGAATCTTCTCGTGCATCTTGCGGTTGGGTGAATCTATCGAGACGTTCACGCCGCGCAATCCCGCCTCGATCAGGCGCTTGGCCTTTTCCTTGTCAATCAACGTGCCGTTCGTTGTCAGTGTGACGCGTATCCCGAGTCCCGTCGCGTGCTCCACTAAGTCAGGCAGTTGCGGTCTCAGCATCGGCTCGCCGCCCGAAAAATGGATTTTCTTTGTGCCCAGTTCGCTTAATTCTGAAATAATTTCGCGGAAGCGCTCCATCGAGATGGGCGGTTCGCGCGTCTCGCGCCAGTGTTTGCACATCTCGCATTTGAGATTGCATCCGTAATTGACTTTGATCTTGACGTACAGCGGACGAAAGGCGCGCGCATTCAGCACCGCATCGCGCAGGCTGTCTTTTTCGGGAGCAAGGTCTTCGGGGCGATACATCGGAATATGCTATGATTGGGCGAATTCTAATCTGGACACATTGTATCCCAAACCATGCGCCTCAAAGCGGACCTAACCCTCTTCTTTATAGCCGTCATCTGGGGCACGGCCTTTGTCGCGCAGCGCGTCGCGGGTCAGATGGGCAGCGTCTATTTGTTCAATGGGGCGCGCTACCTGCTGGCGGGATTGGTCGTACTGCCGTTTGTGAGACGGGAAAATCTTTCGCTCAAAAAGATTTCACGCGGACAATGGTTGTGGATGTCCGCGGCGGGTTTTATCCTCTTCATTGCCGCCGCATTTCAGCAGGTGGGCTTGTTGTACACCACGGCTGGCAACGCGGGCTTCATCACCAGCCTGTACGTGGTACTCGTGCCGATTGCCCTGTTTTTCTTCTGGAAAGAAAAGCCTCACTGGCTGGCCGTCCTCGCGGTGGGACTGGCCACCGTCGGCGCGTTCCTGCTTTCGTCGGGCGGGACCGGATTCCGCCTCCGCGCCGGCGACGCGCTGGAACTGATCGGCGCGGCCTTCTGGGCCTTGCATGTGATCCTGCTTGGCAAGTTTGCCGCGCGCTTCGAGCCGCTCTCCTTTTCGGTGGGACAACTGCTGGTCTGCGGGCTGCTCAACCTGGGACTCGGCGCGTTCGTGGAAACACCCGTTTTCACGAACATTTGGCCTTTGATCGGCGCCATCGCGTACACCGCCTTCCTTTCCCTTGGTCTGTGCTATACCTTGCAAGTCTGGGCACAGCGCCACACGCCGCCCGCCGACGCGGCGCTCATCTTGAGTCTCGAGTCCGTGTTCGCGGCCCTCGCGGGCTGGCTGGTCCTGAACGAAATTTTGAACACAGTTCAAATTATTGGCTGTGTACTCATCTTCGCGGCGGTGGTCTTCTCGCAGGCAAAGCCGCGGGTTTCGGAGTAAAATATTTCCAAGTTTAAATTCTGCAAGTGGAGGCGACCGTGCCCGCGAAGGTCATCTTGAACCCGTATTCGAATCGCTGGAACGCGCAGGCGCGCTGGCCCGAGGCCGAAGCCGCGCTCAGGGCTGCCGGCGTGGATTTCGAACTGGCCGTCTCGGAACGCAAGGGGCATATTACGGCGCTGGCGGCGGAGGCCGTCCGCGCGGGATTTTCGCCCATCATTGTGGCGGGCGGGGACGGCTCGATTGGCGACGCGGTCAACGGGCTGTCACAGGCCGCGGGGTCCGTGAAAGAACCGCTGGGTCCGCTGGGAATCATGCCGCTCGGTTCGGCCAACGACCTCGTGGACAATCTCGGAATCCCAAAAGATTTGTCCCAGGCCGCGCAGGTGATTGCCGCGGGGAAAACGGGGTTGATCGATCTGGGCAAGTGTAATGACCGTTACTTTGCCAACAACTCGGCCGCTGGCTTGGAACCGTACGTCACCACGAAGCATGAAAAAATCCACAACATCAAAGGCATCGCGCGTTATCTGCTGGCGGCCGTGCAGGCCATCATGGACAAGCCGGAATGGCGCGGCGAGGTCAAATGGGATGGCGGCGAATACAGCGGCCCGCTGACGCTGGTCACCATCGGCAACGGCCCGCGCACGGGCGGCCTATTTTTCATGACCCCCCACGCCGACCCCAGGGACGGGAAGTTGACCTTCGCGTACGGCTATCGCAAGACCCGCCTCGGCATGTTCATGGCGCTGCCTCGAGCGATGAAGCCCGGCAAAGGCAATTACGTGGAGATGGACGGGATGTATGAGGTGACCTGCACGCGGCTCTCGATCCATCTCGATCATCCTTCGCCCGCGCACACCGACGGCGAATTGTTCCCCGAATGGATCCAGAATTTCGAGTACGAGATCTTCCCGAAGCGACTCCAATTGATTTTGCCCTGATGGACCTCACGTTTCATCCCCTGACCCCGGAGCGGTTCGCCGATTTCGAGCGGCTCTTCGGCCCGCGCGGCGCGTGCGGAGGCTGCTGGTGCATGTTCTGGAAATTGCGAGGAAAGGCATTCGAGGCGGCCTGCGGTGAAAAGGCGCGGCGGATGCAGGAGTCCATTGTCGACTCGGGGACCATCCCCGGCCTGCTGGCCTACTACGCGGACAACCAGCCTGTCGGCTGGTGCGCGGTCGAGCCGCGACGTCAGTACCCGCGGCTGGCCAATTCCCGCGTGCTCAAGCCTGTGGATGATCAGGAGGTCTGGTCTGTCACCTGCTTTTTTACGGATAAGAGTTTTCGCAACAAAGGTATTACAGTTGCCCTGTTGCGCGCAGCAATTGAATACGTGAAATCAAATGGCGGAAAAATCGTGGAAGGCTATCCAACCGACGTGAAGGGAAGGTCGCCTGCGCCGTTTGTTTACACAGGGTTGGCGTCTGCATTCCGCCAGGCGGGATTCGTGGAAG